>JBAXWQ010000179.1:0-6955 GCA_037128315.1 Opitutia bacterium
CACGCCTTACGGCACACGCCCCTCAAACGTGTGTGTCTACCAATTCCACCACCCGGGCACTGAAAATCAGGGGAAGGCGGACTAAGAGGAATCCGCCGAACCTTGTAAAGCCCTGAAATCAGCGCGGGGCCAAACCGCGGGCCGGCTAGGCCCGCTGCCGGTCGACCAGCGCGCGGGCGAGCGCGGCGGCAAACCCGGGCCCGCGGTAGATCAGCCCCGTGTAGACCTGCACGAGGGTGGCCCCGGCATCGAGCTTCTCGGCCGCGGATTCGGCGTCCATGATCCCGCCCGCCCCGATGATCGGCAGCCGGCCCTGCGTCGCCCGGGCGAGGTAGTTGATGACCTCGGTGGAGCGCCGGCGCAGCGGCGCGCCGCTCAGGCCGCCGGCCTCGCTGACCGCGGCAAACGGGCCCGGCCGGGCCAGCGTGGTGTTGGTGGCGATGAGGCCGTCGAGCCCGAACTCCGCGATCGTCGCCAGCACGGCGTCGATCTGCGGGAAGGTGAGGTCCGGCGCGATCTTCAGGAGCAGCGGCTTCGGCGCCTGGCCGGGCACGGCGGCGCGCGCGCGGTTCGCGGCGGTGACGGCCCCGAGCAGCTCGCGCAGGCGGTCCCCGTCCTGCAGCTGCCGCAGCCCGGGCGTGTTCGGGCTGCTGACATTCAGCACCAGATAGTCGGCCAGGCCGGCGAGCAGCCGGAAGCTCGCCAGGTAGTCCTCCACCGCCTGGTCGAGCGGCGCGGCCTTCGACTTGCCCAGGTTGATGCCGAGGGGGATCCGGCGCTGGCCGGGACCCGGCTGGCGGGCGAGCCGCGCGGCGACGGCCTCGGCGCCCTCGTTGTTGAAGCCCATGCGGTTGATCACCGCCTCCTCCCGGGGATAGCGAAACGCGCGCGGCCGGTCGTTGCCCGGCTGGCGCCGGGCCGTCACGGTGCCGATCTCGACGTGGCCAAAGCCCAGCGCGGCGACGGCCGGCCAGGCGCGGGCGTCCTTGTCGTAGCCGGCCGCCAGCCCGACGGCGTTGGGGAACCGCAGCCCCAGCACCTCGACCGGGCGCGCCGCGGCGGTCCCCCGGCGGTGCCAGGCCTCCGCCAGCCGGCAGAGCGGCGGCAGCCGCGCCAGCAGGGCCAGGGCGTCCACGCTGAGTTCATGCGCCTGCTCCGGATCGAGCCGGAACAGCGCGGGGCGGACCAGTTTCTCATAAAAGCTCCCCATGCCCGGCCAGAGTGAAATCGCGCCCGAAAAAAGCAAGGCCCGGCCGGCTAAACGCCCGGCCGCAAGGCATTTTGGGCCGTCCGCCGCCGCGAATTTCGGCTTCGGCGGCACCGGGGGTTTTTGTGCTTGTTTTTTAATCCCCCCCTCGCACGCTGCGCCAAAAATCTCCTTCGACCCTCTTCTTATGGCCAAAGCTACTTCTACTCTCGATTGGTGCGTCGTTCGGCTCGGCGAAGACCACAATTGGTGGGTTAACGAAACCAGCGACCCCGTGCGCTGGGATGTCGACGGCCTCAGCATCATCGACCCGCGCCAGCGCGACCACCTGATCGAGCTGGTCGACCCGCTGCGCGACTACGGCTTTGACCAGGACCTGATGGAGCGCGCCTTCATCTCCTTCCGCATCGAGAAGGACCTCGGCGGCGGCAAGGTGCGCCTCAAGCGCACCAAGGACTCGCTCTTCGAGTCCGAGGACAAGCTCTTCCTGCTCCCCGACATCCTCGACGAGGAAAACGGGCCCTACGCCGACCTGCTCGACCTGCTCACCCGCTGCCGCGTGAAGATGCTCAACGACCTGTTCGAGTTCGAGTCTAAGCTCACCGTCGACGAGGTCGAGGACGAGCTCCGCGAGGACCAGAACAGCCATTTCATCGAGGGCAAGGCGGTCCACTCCTTCGAGGAGATCACCGCCATCCTCGACTTCATGCCCGCCGGCTACGAGTCCGACGACGAGAAGCCCGCCAAGAGCACCGAGGAAGGCGACGACCTGCCGGAGCTCGACGAGGCCGAGGAGGAAAAGCTCAAGAACGACGAGTCCCTGAAGTGGGATGACGACGAGAAGGACGACGACGAGGACGGCGAGAAGAAGGACAAGGACGACGAGGACTCGGACGACGACGAGAAGCCGGCGAAGAACGAGGACGAGGACGAGAAGCCCCGGGCCCGTTCCCGCGGCAAACGGTAACGTTGCCTTTTCCGGCGGCTGGGCCCACCACTCCCTGCACATGGTCGCCCCCCGCCCCCGCCTCCCGCTGTGCCTCGCCCTCGGGTGGCTGGTCCTGCTGGCGGGTTGCGCCACCCCCGGGGGCGACGCGAACCCGCAGATCCCCGCCACCGTCTTTTCCGCTCAGCTGCGCCCGGGCGACAGCCTCACCGTCACCCTCCAGGGCGTGCCCGACCCCAGCGTCAATGCCGTGCAGGTCGACGACCGCGGCACCATCACCCTGCCGTACCTGGGCGTCGTGACAACGACCGGGACCACCCCGGGCGACCTGGCCCAGCGGATCCGCGAGGCGTACGTCGCGAAAAAAATCTACCGCACCGTCGACGTCTCGGTCAGCGTCACCGAGCGCTACATCTACGTCGGCGGCGAGGTCGCCCACCCCGGCCGGGTCATGTGGACCCCCGACCTGACCGTGAGCAAGGCCGTCCAGTCCGCCGGCGGATTCACGCTCTACGCCAAGGAGACACAGGTGAACCTCACGCGCGCGCAGCAGGCGTACGACGTCAACCTCGTCCTGGCGCGGAAGAATCCCGCCCAGGACATTCCCCTGCTGCCGGGCGATTCCGTCCAGGTGCCCCGCTCCCGCTTCTGACCCCCACCCAACGAGATCCCGCATGAACCAACTGTTCAAAACCAAATCCATCGAGCAACTGCAGGTCGAGGCCGCCTCGGAATCCGGGCTGCGCCGCAGCCTCTCGTCGCTGAACCTGATCAGCCTCGGGATCGGCGCCATCATCGGCGCGGGCATCTTCGTGCTGACCGGCCAGGCGGCCGCGCAATACGCCGGCCCGGCCATTGCGATCTCCTTCGTCATTTCCGGCCTGGGCTGCCTCTTTGCCGGCCTGTGCTACGCCGAGTTTGCCGCGATGATCCCCATCTCCGGCAGCGCCTACACCTACGCCTACGCCACCCTGGGCGAATTCCTCGCCTGGATCATCGGCTGGGACCTCATCCTCGAGTACCTCTTCTGCGCCCCCACCGTCGCCGTCGGCTGGTCGGGGCACTTCGTCGCCTTCCTCCGGGAGTTCGGCCTCACCATCCCCGGGCATCTCACCCAGGCGCCCTTTGACCTCGTCAACGGCCACCTCGTGGCCACCGGCGCCGTCGTCAACCTCCCGGCCGTCGTGATCATCCTGCTGATCAGCGCGCTGCTCTACATCGGCATCAAGGAGTCGGCGACCTTCAACAATCTGATGGTCATCACCAAGGTCTCCGTCCTGCTCGCGGTCATCGGCTTCGGGGTGTGGTACCTGCTGCAGCGGCCCGCCCTCGCCACCCACAACTGGACGCCGTTCATCCCCGCCAACACCGGCACGTTCGGCCAGTTCGGCTGGAGCGGCATCTTCAAGGGCGCCGCCGTGATCTTTTTCGCCTACATCGGCTTCGACGCCGTCTCCACCTCCGCGCAGGAGGCGAAGAACCCGCAGCGCGACATGCCCCGGGGCATCCTCGGCTCGCTGGCGGTCTGCACCGTCATCTTCATCACGCTCTCGCTGGTCCTGACCGGCATGGTCAAGTACACGGAGCTCAACAACGCCGCCCCGGTGGTCAACGCCCTGCAGGCCGCCGGCGCCCCCTTTGCCCTCCGCTTCGTGGTCGAGATCGCCGCGCTCGCCGGTCTCAGCTCGGTCATCCTCGTCATGCTCATGGGGCAGCCGCGCATCTTCTTCTCCATGGCCAACGACGGGCTGCTCCCGCCGGTTTTCGCCAAGGTCCACCCGCGCTTCCGCACCCCCTACGTCACCACCGTGGTGACCGGGATCGCGGCCGCGATCATCGGCGGCGTGCTCCCGCTCAGCCTGCTGGGCGAGCTGGTCTCGATCGGCACCCTCTTCGCCTTCGTCATCGTCTGCTGCGCCATCATCGTCCTGCGCCGCCGCCGGCCGCAGCTCGCCCGGCCGTTCCGCACGCCCTGGGTGCCGCTGGTGCCGCTGCTCGGCGCCGGGGTCTGCCTGCTGCAGATGTTCGCCCTGCCCGGCGACACCTGGCTGCGGCTGGTCATCTGGATGGTAGTGGGGCTCGTGATCTACTTCGGCTACAGCCGCCACCACAGCAAGCTCCGCCAGTCCGCCTGATCGCCCGCGGCGCCACGCTGAGGTGCCCCGGCTCCGGCCAGGGTCGGGCGGCGGCCACAGACGGCCATCAGATGTGCCCACTGCTGCTTCAGGTTCTTCACAGCCGAATTTATGAACGAAATAGATCGTTCTTCTGTAACCATGAAACAAGCATACCCAACCATCAGAAAGTGCCTGCCCCGCAAGGTCATCCTTTGCGTTTTTGCCCTATGTTCTGCAGTTGCCATTTGGGCCAGTACAACCTTCGAGTATATATTCGATTCACCAACCGTTTCTGCGACATTCACGCTGGGCAATGACGGTAAATGGTCCGTCATGTGTTCCGGCATGGGGACTGGATATAACGGAACAAACATGACGCTGGTTGCAGCAAGAGCTATTCTAGGACAGATTAAGGATATATATGGAAACCCAACCGGTGGCAGCCGACCTGCAGAAAATCCTCTTGAGCAAGCGTCGTGAAAATAGCGCGCTTTAATTCAAGTCGGTCGGTGTGCGATGACAGGATAGTTTTGGGATTATGCTCTTAAAGCATCCGATCTTTACAATCGCGGTAATCCTTACCGCGTCCCTCGGTTTCGGGTTAGGCGTCAGGTTAAGGCAAGCCGAGCTGTTAGAACCTCAGTTCACCTCATTTAAGCACGCGCAATTGCCGCCTCGTGCTTCGCCTCGGGCTGATTTTGCCCGAGGCGAAGTCAGCGCGGAATCAGATTCGATGAAGTTATCGATCAAGGTATTAGCCTCGATCGATAAACTGCATTACCAAGATGCGGAGCGCTTCCTGAAAATGATCGCACATACTGATCCAATTGCTGCGTTGGATCTTGTCCGGTCACTGCCTCCTTGGGCTCGCAGTCGTGCTGCCACAGTCGTGCTTGCCGAATGGATGGTATTGAACCCTGCAGCAGCGTGGCAGTGGGCGTCGGACAACTACAAAGGTTTTTTTGAGACTCGGGAATTCGCGTCGGCCGTTATCACAAGTGGTCGCCACGACCTTGCTATCAGCGCGGTGAATCGCACGACATCGATAGCTGACCGCCGCGAAGTTGCTGGCCATGTGTTTCGCGCGTGGGCAGAAAACGATCTACCTTCTTTTGTCGCTTGGTCTGCTACTTTGGACGGTGAAGCCAAAGGGATTGCTTCGCTTGAGATTGGCGTTCGCATGTTGGCCAATAACGATCCATCCGCTTTGAATTGGCTTCAACATCAGTTATGGAATGACCCCTCGGCATCCATGATATGGGAACAGCTTACCCATCGGTTAGTCGAGCAACGTGGATTTGACGAAGCGGCTAAGGTGTTTGCTAGTCTTGAGCCTTCACCTGTCCTTTGGAGCGCATACGGGGCGATGGCACGACAGGCTTCGAGTGAAGTCGCTCTGGGATGGCTAGAGAGAATTCCTTCTTCTCAAGCCCGCGATTTATACGTCACTGCGGTGATCGGGCGCTACGTGTCATCAGACCTTTCGTTTGCATTTAAAGCAGTTGAAATGATTGTCACTCCAGCCCTACGCGAGAACCAGCTCAAGCAACTCTTACCTGCCTTGGCAGCCAAAGATCCGGCCCAAGCTGCTAGCTACCTGGAATCAACCAACCTCCTGAGTGCAGAGGCAAAAGCACGAATACGGAAAGCAATCGCAACCCCGATTCCCTCCACTTGAGATGAATGCTTCAATCAGAATGGCGCTCACGCTGGCAGTGACTGCGACTGCAACCTTTGCCTTGGGTTATAAGTGGGCAATTAGTCCAGAACTTTCCCCTTCAATGGGAGGTGTTCTTGTCGAGTCGACGAAATTGGCGGGCGACAGTTACGGTGCATCAACGAACAATCACCGGCAATTGGATGGGGGCTCAAAGTCAATCGGAGGTGCTCAGATTGAATCTTTACTTGCGCATAATCAGCGTGCTGTAGCAAAGGAGGAGTTTCGCTATTGGATCATGCGGGATGCCTCTGCGGCATGGGCGTGGTATTTGAAAGCTGGCTGGAAAACCGCCACAGATAAAACCCAGATCGTCGAATGGCTTGGCATGGCAGTAGGTGCTCAAGATGAAGGGCGATCAGATGAGGCTTTCGTCGTTCGGACCCAGTGGACGGGCAAGATGCGAGAGGCTTTCGCTCTGGCGGATGAATGGGACTCGGATCGACGTGGCGCAAAACTCGCGGATCGGCTCGCGAACCAACCTGACGGAGCCAATCTACTCTGGATTGCCGCTGACAGCAGACCGGCCGGAAGTTGGCTGGAGACCGCCGAATGGGCAGCCAAGGTAAATGTTGATCAGAAAGACAAAGAGCGACTCATAGAACATCTCATACGGAGGGCAATCGAAGACGGCGAAGGCCAATTGTCGGCTGTCGCTCTGGCTGACCAACAAAATCCGGTATTCGACCAAGCGCTGGGATTACTAACTGAAAAATATATTGAGCAGTCACCTATGGACGCCGAACGCACTTGGCGGTCGATCCAATCACCAGATCAGAAGCTTGCTACTGTCGGCTATATCATTGCATCCCCTAACATGTCTGGAATTGCGCGTTCGCGGGTTCTCAACTGGCTACAAACCTCTGGTGTCGCGTTGGACCCGCAGTTGGTTTCACTACTAGGCGGCAGTCACTGAGGTTGCCCCGGTTTGACGGACACGAGTTGAGCCCAAAGAAAGGACTCAACCA
>JBAXWQ010000018.1:0-21914 GCA_037128315.1 Opitutia bacterium
CCGGATGGGAAAGGCGAACACCATGTCCGCCTGACCGCGATCGAGCCAATCATCGCCATAGCCCCAATCCGCCTGCTCCGCCAGAATCCTGAGTCCAGGTTTCGTGCCTTTCAGCTCCCGGAAAAGGGGCGCCCAAAAGCGGGCGAATAAATTCACCAATTTACCGTGGTTGTCCAAGTCGTCCTGCATGTGATCAATCCGGAATCCGTCGACCCCGTCGTCCAGGCCCGCGCCCGTCGGATTCATCCAATGGACGAACAACCCGGTCTGGTATTTGAGCACCGCCGGTTCGTGGAGATTGACCGTCGCAATGCGCACCCGCTGGCCATCGTAGGTCGGAACATCCGGACTTTCCCAAAAGCCAGTCTCGTACTTGGTGTTCCCTGTTCCCTCATAGTACAGATAGCGGCTGTACTTCGACTGGGGGCGGTTAAAGGAATCACGAAACCACTCGTGGTTGCCAGTGACGTACTGCATCTCCTGATCAAGAAAGATCTTCATGCCCCGTTGGTGGATCGCGGCCACCATCTGCCGAAATTCCTTTTCGGTGCCAAACGTCGGATCAATCCGGGAGAAATCGTCCGCGAAGTAGTTGTGGTAAAATGGCGACGGATACAGGGGCGTCAGCAGCAGGGTCGTGACGCCAAGATCCTGCAGATAGCCGAGTTTTTCCTCGATGCCCTTGAGGTCGCCCTTCGCATCCCCGTTGCTGTCCCGAAAGCTCCGGACAAATATCTGGTAGAAGACCTCATCCGCGGGCGGAGCCGGGATGGAAGAAGCGGGAGTCGCAGCGAAAGCTGGACTCAGGAGGCTCGACGCAGCGAGGAGGAGGACCAATCGGCGTGGGGTGTTCATGGGAGGGCCATAAGCTAGAGGAATGGCCCGCGCACGTCTTCTACTTGCAAGGCAGATGCTGATACTTTTTTAACCATATCTGCCATGCGCGCTTTCCCCGAACCCCGACGATCCCAGCCGGAAGGACAATCCTTCGTCGCCTTTGCCTACGCCGCCTCCTCGTTTCGCTTTGGTTGGCATTATCATCCTCAAGTCGAACTCACCCTGATTGAGGCCGGATCGGGCACGCGATTTGTCGGGGACAATATCGCACCCTTCGGCCCCGGCGACCTGGTGCTGCTCGGGGGCAATTTGCCCCACACCTGGTCCTCCGAAGGCCGCCGCGCCGGACCAGTGTCGCACCGCACGATCGTGGTGCATTTCCCTCGCGATCTCTTTGCCTTGGCGGCGACGGAATTCGGCAAAATCCAAGCGCTGCTGCAGCGTGCCGAGCGGGGCTGCTATTTTCCGGCGGCGGCCGCGACGCCAGTCGCCCGTGAACTCAAGCAGCTGGTGAAACTGCGCGGTTTCGCGGCCTGGTGCCGGCTGGCCTCAATCCTCGATTATCTTGCCGGACGACCGGATGCGACGTTGCTGGCCTCCGCCGGCTATGCCCCGACGATTCGACAGGGAGCCCAGCGGCGCTTGGAGCGCGCCTTGAGTTACATCGAGAAGGAGGCCGGTTCCGACCGGCTGTGTTTGCGCGACATTGCCCGCACCGTGCACCTCAGTCCTGCCGCTTGTTCGCGATTTTTTCGACAAATGACCGGGAGCACACTCGTCAGCCATGTTAACCAGGTGCGCATCGGCCTGGCTTGCCGCCGGTTGAGTGAGTCCGATCAGAGCGTGACTGAGATCGCCTATGCCTGCGGTTATCGCAACCTGGCCAACTTCAACCGGAGGTTTCGGGAGATCAAACATATGACGCCGACGGCCTTTCGCGAACATTTCAAACCAGCCACCGCTTAAGATCGCGGTAACCTCACGGGCTCGACTAACCCGGATCTTTTCCGCGCCGGTCGCCCAACTCTTGAATCCAGCGTCGGTGCGGGCCGGAAAGAGTGATATGGCCGATTTGTTCCAGTCCCATCCATTCCATCGCCGCAATCCTGGTGATGCGCCGAAGGAGTTGCGCGGTCGGCTTCACCGCATAGATCGACTCGGTGATCTGAAAGCGGGTGATGGCGCGGCGCTTTACCGCGAGGAGTGATTTTTTGTCCGGTGGTTCCATCCCGAGGTCGGATGCCTCTGGCAGTTCATACAGCCCGGCGAGGCGCTTGGCCTGGGCGTGGCCGCGCCGGAGGAGAAGGTTTCCGCCGTGCTGGCACCAGATACGGGTGACTTTCCGTTGCTCCGTCAGCTTGGGCTTGAGCCGCGGCAGCCGCTCCGGCCGGCCGGCGGCGCGGGCGGCGCAGAAGGAGGCGACAGGGCAGATCTGGCACTGCGGGTTCTGGCGCACACAGACCGTGGCCCCGAGTTCCATCATCGCCTGGTTGTGATCGCCCGGGGTCGAGCCGATGATCAAGGCATCGGCCAGCGGCGTGAAAAATTTCACGGCGGCGGAACCGTTGGCGAACAGCCGGCTGGTGCCGGCCAACCGGGCGAGGATGCGGACGACGTTGCCGTCGACCACCGCGGCGGGTTCCGCAAAGGCGATGCTCGTGATGGCCGCGGCGGTGTAGGGTCCGATGCCGGGCAATTCACGCCACTCGGCCGGGGTGCGTGGGGGAGCCGGCATGGCGGTGATCGCCTGGGCCAGTCGGTGCAGGTTGCGGGCCCGGGAGTAGTAGCCGAGTCCCTCCCAGAGCTTCATGACCTCCGCTTCGGACGCCGCTGCGAGGGTGGCGAAGTCGGGCAGTTCGCGCAGCCAGCGGGCAAAGTAGGGGAGGACAGTCTTCACCTGCGTCTGCTGCAGCATGAATTCCGACACGACCGTCTTGTAAAGCGAGGGCGAGGCTCGCCAGGGCAGAGGGCGCTGGTGGACACGGTACCAGGCGTGGAGGGCCTGCTGGAACGGTTGCCGCTGGGCGATGAGCTGATCGGAATTGGCCACGAAAAGGCACTAAGAGACACAAAAACTACAGAGTGTCCATTCGCAGCCAGCCCGAGGCCCAAGTAACCCAAAAGGTTACTTGGGCCTCAGCCGATACGGCATTATGCTGCTTCGGCCACAAAACGCGTTTTGCCCGTGCGGGGAATAAACGGGCTGTAGGAGGGGCTTTACGCCCCGATTCATAACCTGCGCCGCTCTCGAGTGTTTAGCATCGGGGCATAAAGCCCCTACAGGTCAAACTTCTGAGCTGTTAACTAGGAGTTTAATGTACGGGCGTCGAAGGATGGAGCGGACTGCTTTCCGGGCGCTTGGCCCTCTGCGTTTTTTTGTGTGTTTTTGTGCCTTTTTGTGGCCATCTAAACCCATGCCCAAACGGTTCGACGACGCTGAGGAAGAGAAACCCAAGGCGATCACCTCCTACACCATCAAGCTGGACGACGCGCAGATGAAGAAGCTGCAGGCGGCGTGCGCGGCGAAGCACTGGGAAACCGCCGAGGTGCCCTATGCGCGATTCGCCTTCAAGGGGCCCAAGGTCAACGTGACCGCCTATACCAGCGGCAAGGTGGTGGTCGCCGGCAAGGACACCGAAGATTTTGTGCAGAATGTCATCGAGGCCGCGGTCACCGGTGCGCCCAAGCTGGGCTACGACGAGGTGCTGCACCCGGACTGGTATGAGCCGCATGCGGGCCTAGACGAAAGCGGCAAGGGGGATCTCTTCGGCCCGGTGGTGGCCGCCACCGTGATCGCGGACGGTGACGCGGTGCGGACGTGGCAGGCGGCCGGGGTCCGGGACAGCAAGACGATCGTCGACGCGCAGATCCTGAAACTAGACGAGTTGATCCATAACACGGCGGGCGTCGTCGTCGAGGTGCGCCACCTGGATATGGCGGAATACAACCGGACGATGCTGCGGCCCTTCGCCAGCCTCAACCGACTCCTCGCCCAGCATCACGCCGATGCCCTGGATGCGGCCCTGCAGAAGAAGTGGGTGCCGCGCGGGCTGCTCGACCAATTTTCCAAGGAACCGCTGGTGCAGCGGGTGATGAAGAAGAAGGGGCTCGAGCGCTTCGACCTGCAGATGCGGACCAAGGCGGAGGAGGACCCGGTGGTCGCCGCTGCCTCCATCGTGGCCCGCGCTGAGTTTGTGCGGCTGATGCATGCCCTTTCCCGCGAGTTTGGCGACAAGCTCCAGAAGGGCGCCGGCGCCCCGGCCAAGGCGCAGGCGGCGTTATTGATCGAGAAATTCGGGGCTCGGGCGTTGGGGCATTTCGCCAAACTGCATTTTCGCACCTGCTATGAGGTCGTGTCAGCCGCGGGCAAGCTCGACGAACTGCCGCTGAAGGAGCCGCCCGAAAAAACGGAATGGAAGCGGTGAGGATGCTGATGCGGCCAGTGGTAGGTCGGGCTTTATGCCCGACTCCGTGTCCCTCGTGTCGGGGATAAACCCCGACCTGCCGCTCGCATAATTGGCAACATTGTTTCCGGGACACCACGCTCCTCAGTTTTTGGGGCTCACTGCCTGCAGCTGCTGCCGAATGTATTGGGTGAACTCCTCGTCCTCCCCCTCGAGATGTTCCGTCAGCGAGTCGCGGAAATCCGCCCGGCGCAGCCATTCCCGGATATAATCCTCCCACGACTGCCACATGCGGCGCGCATGCTTGTCCATCTTGTCCTCGTAGACGAGCAGGTAGGCCCGCTCAAAGAGCGAGACGAGAATGCCAAAGATCGCATGCCGGCGTTCCTGCTGCTCCTCGGTCAGTTCCAGGCGGGCGCCGTCCCGGCGCAGCAGCTTCAGGTCGGCATTGTCGAGGACGAGCTTGAGAAACTCGCGGTACTCATCCGAGAGCCGCTGAAAAATCTCCTCCTCCTCGTTGCGCCGCTCCGCCCGCTGTTCGAGGGCATAAACAATGATCGCAAAGGGCAGGCCCACCACGGTCACGACATAGCTGAGGAATTCCATGATCTCCATCAGGTTCATGAGGAACAGTGAATCCCTTCTGGGCCTAAAAACCAGCCCGGGCCGGTGACAATTTCGAGCTTGCACACGCGCTTGCCAGACAGGGGGTTAACCTTACAAGCATGCCATGGCAAAACGCCGCCAGCTCCGCGGGTTCGACCTGAAGCAGCTCTTCGGCTTCGGGAGCCTGATCGGCGTGGACGAGGCGGGTCGCGGGGCCCTGGCCGGACCGGTGGTGGCGGGGGCCGTGCTGGTCACGCAGGAATTTCTGGAGGGACGCTGGGCCGTCAGCAAGTCCGGCCGCGTCAATGATTCGAAGCAGCTCAGTCATGCCGAGCGGGCGGAGCTTTGGGCGGAGTTCGATACCCTCGCGGGACAGGGACAGATCCATGCCACCTTCGGCACCGCCAGCGTCGCGGAGATCGAGACAGTCAACATTCTCGGCGCGACCAAGCTCGCGATGCGCCGGGCCCTGGAAGGTATTTATCCCCCGACGGCCTTTGACCGCAAGACCGAGCCGGATCTTTTCGCCAGCGAGGCCGAGAAGGCCGCGTTCCAGCCCACGGTTTCGTGCCAGATCCTCATCGACGGCCTGCCGCTGCGGCATTTTCCGTATCCCCACCAGGGCATCGTGAGCGGGGATGCCCGCTCGCTCTGCATCGCCATGGCCTCGATCATCGCCAAGGTGACGCGGGACCGGCTGATGGATGAGTTGGACAAGGTCCACCCCGGCTACGGCTTCGCCCAGCACAAGGGCTACGGCACGGAGGAGCACCGGGAGGCGATCCTGAAGCTCGGTCGCAGCGTGGCGCACCGCGACAGCTTCCTGCGCAAGCTCTACGCGCAGCCGCGCGACCTCGAGGGGCAGATGATACTGTTTGATTGAACCCAACCGGGCGCCTAGTGCTCATCTGAACATGTCCGGCAAGAAACCCAGTCCCCTCGACAAAATCCTCGGCCGCATCGACCGGCTGGACGCGGCGGCGCTGCAGACACTCGTGCAGCGGCTGGCGCGCGAGCGCTCCCTGCTGGATTCGGTCTTCAACATTTTGCAGGAAGGCGTGCTGGTGATCACGTCCGACGGGGACATCGAGTACGCCAATGATGCCGCGGCCCGCATGATCGGCTTCAAGGCGGAGTCGGGCGGGGCCGCGACCCTGTGGCGGCTGGTGCCGGGCCTGCGGGCATCGCTCGACTCCGAGAATCCGCCCGGCCGGCAGGATGGGCGGCCCTTCGTGACGCGGGAGTTCGAGCTGACCTATCCCGAGCCGCGGGTGGTGCGGTTGTACATGGTGCCGTTCCACGAGGGCGAAGGCGGCGAGGCGCGCCACGCCATCATCTTGGCCGACATCACCACCGAGAAGAAATCCACGGCGGAGCTGATCGAGAACGAAAAAATTTCCTCGATCCTCCTGCTGGCGGCCGGCGTGGCGCATGAGCTCGGCAACCCGCTCAACTCGCTCACCATCCACCTGCAGCTGATCGAGCGAAAATTGAAGAAGCTCCGGGAATCGAAGGAGACCGACTCGCTCGCCGAGTCGATCCAGGTCTGCCAGGGCGAGGTCACGCGGCTCGATGGCATCATCCGGAATTTTCTCGAGGCGCTCCGGCCCAGCCCGCCTGATCTGGCGGAGGTCAACGTGGTCGAGGTCATCGAGGACGTGCTGCGTTTCCAGGGCACGGAGCTCACCGATCGCGGCCTCAAGGTGGAAGGGGAGTTCCCGGCCGCGACCCCGGTCATCATGGCCGACCGCAACCAGCTCAAGCAGGTGTTTTTTAATCTCATCAAAAATGCGATGGAGGCGATGCAACCCGGCGGCAATCTGAGCATCCGGGTGCGCGCCGATGATGACTCGGTCTACATCCGTCTGGCCGACACCGGCGCGGGCATCAGGCAGGACGACCTCGCCAAGCTGTTTTCCCCGTATCACACCACCAAGACCGGCGGACACGGTCTGGGCCTGATGATTGTGCAGCGCATCATGCGCGACCATGGCGGCCACATCGGCCTGGAGAGCAAGGAGGGCACCGGGACCGTGGTGACCCTGCAGTTCCCGCAGAAACATCGCCGAGTGCGCATGCTTAAAAGTTAGCGGGTTGGGGTTTGGTTCATGGCGGGGTTGGCAGGTTTTCCGTGTAGCAGCAGGCGTCCCTGCCTGCTGGGTGTGGCTTCAGGGTTCAATTCGCCGCTATAAAACCAAATCCGACAGGCACGGAGGCCTGTCGCTACTCATCTCAATCAGAACAAGTTATTTCTGTTTGGCCTGATAGTTTCTCGAGCTGGCGCAACCCGTGCGCGGATTTGGCCAAAAACCGCCGAGCGAAGTTGGCCGCCGTCGGGCATGCTGGACGGTGGGGTCGGATCTGCCGGGAGGGATTCGGCGCCGACTCATCCACGCCCATGTCATCCACCAACAACCTGCAAAAATCAAAATACGCCTGGTCCCAGATCGGACGGGCGGCTCCGCCGAAGCGTTCGGCCGATGAGCGGGTGGGGGACTTTCGCGAGATTTACAGCGAGTTCGACGAGGCGACCGCGCGGGCCCAGGCCGCCCGCTGCATCCAGTGTCCGAATCCGCTGTGCATGGGGGGCTGCCCGCTCGCCAACCGCATCCCTGAGTGGCTGGCCTTGACCGCGCAGGGCCTGTTTCTGGAAGCCGCCGCCCTCTCTCGCGCCACCAGCAATCTGCCCGAGATCTGTTCCCGCGTTTGTCCCCAGGAAAAACTTTGCGAAGGCGCCTGCATCCTCAACGCCCGCACCGACCCGGTGGCGATCGGCGGGGTGGAGCGGTTCATCAACGAATATGCCTTCGCCCACGGCGGGGTGGAGGTGGTGCAGGCTCCCGCCAACGGGCGGAAGGTCGCCGTGATCGGCTCCGGCCCGGGTGGTCTGGCCTGTGCCGATGAACTCGCCAAGCTGGGGTACGGCGTCACGATCTTTGAATCCCAGCTCATTCCCGGCGGCCTGCTCGTGAACGGCATCCCGGCCTTCAAGCTGGAGAAGCACATTGTTGAGCGCCGCATCGATCTGCTGGCCCGGCACGGGGTGGAGTTCCGGCTGGGCGTGCGGGTGGGCTGGGATGTGTCGCTGGAGGGTCTCCGGGACAAGTTTGATGCGGTGTTCCTGGGCATCGGCGCCCAGAAGCCGAAGCCGCTCGACATTCCCGGAGCGGATTTGCGCGGGATTGCGGAGGCGCTGCCGTTTCTGACCCAGAAAAATGTTGATTCACCCCTCGTCGGCGGCGAGCCGATCGCGGTGCAGGGCCGGCGGGTTGCCGTGCTGGGCGGCGGCGATACGGCCATGGACTGCCTGCGCACGGCGCTGCGCAGCGGTGCCAGTGCGGCGGTCTGCCTCTATCGGCGCGACCTTGCCAACATGCCCGGCAGCCGCAAGGAATACGCCAATGCCCTCGAGGAGGGCGCCCAATTCGAGTTCCTCACCAATCCGGTCGGATTGCTGGGGGATGATTCCGGTCAGGTCACGGGCGTGCGTTGCGTGCGCATGGAACTCGGCGCTCCTGATGCCTCGGGCCGGCGTTCGCCACGGCCGGTGCCGGGCTCGGAATTCGTCGTACCCGCCGACCTCGTGCTGGTGGCCTACGGATTCGACCCGGTGCCATTTCCCGCGAATAGTGACCTGGCGCGCGTCGCCACCGACAAATGGGGCGGGTTCAAGGTGGATGAATTGCAGCAGACCAATGTGGCCGGCGTCTTCGCGGGCGGCGATTCCGTCCGCGGACCGAGCCTCGTGGTCCATGCGGTGCGCGATGCCCGCAAGGCTGCGCTGGGCATCCATCGCTACCTGGCGGCGAAGAAATCCGTGGCGCCGTTCCTAGTCACCAGTTGAGTCAGCCGGTCCTTTCAGGCGGGTTCATGCTCGGCTTGGACTTTGCGGGCATAGCACTCGGTGTGCTGCTCCACGAGGCCATTCATCTGTGACTGGGGCAGGTTGCCCAGCCAGCGATAACGATCGCGCAGCGGTTGCTGACGCAGGTCATGCAAGGGGCAGTCAGGGGGATTGTCCTGTCCGATCGGGCAGGCCATGAGCAGGCCGGTCAAACGGGACTTCAGTAAGGCCGCTTCACCCGATTTCGGGGGGAGGGCGTATTCCAAGTTGTCCATGGGAGTATTGCTCGGCCGTGTCGGGCGTGGAGAAACCGCCAGTCGATAGGCAAAACATGCATTATTTTTCAAATCCCGCAATCGTGTTGCGGTGCGCCGGCCGCTACCGGGAAAGGCAGAATCCCTGCCCGCCTGGCTTAGCTTGTGGTTCAGATGCCGTCATTCGACCGATGCACGGTCAGCGATTTCAGCAGTCGCAGGCCCTCGCCGTAGGCGGGACCCGACACATCGTCGCTGAAGACCGTGGCCGCGAGCATCACCTCGTCCCCGAGGTAGACAAAGCAGGAGGTCAGGGACTTGTAATCATCTTTCACACCCGGCCTGCCCACCAGGCTGGCATCGGTGAACGTGCAGTAATAGCCGGCTTTGCCGGCAATTTTTATCTCCTGCAGGACGACTTTCCCCTCCACCGAGCCAGCGGCGAACTGCTGGGTGGATTCCTCAATGAGCGCCTGCAAGTTATCCCTATCGGCAAACCGGTCATCCGGCACCGTCAGCAACGTGATCAACACGGCGTCGTTGCTCCCGCTTTTGGTGACGTACCGGACATTGGTGCCCACGGCCGGCATGCCGGGTGCGGTGGCGGGTAGCGCGGCGGCTTTCCAAGTGTTGGGCACCGTCACAAAGGCGGTCTTGCCCGATCCGAGGTCGATTTTTTCCGCCTGGCCGGTGAGGGTCAGGAGCGGGAGCAGGGCCAGAGTGAGCAGGGCTTTTTTCATGGACTTATCATGTCGGCGGCGAAGCGCGACTCAAGGACCGGCGGGCGGTGGCTGCCCGGGAGGGCAGGTCCGGAGGTAATAGAGATAAAGTTCCTCCACTTTCGCCCGGGCCCAAGGGGTGCGCCGGAGGAATTGCAGGCTGGATTTGACGCTGGGGTCGAAGTTGAAACAGCGGATGTCTATCCGTCGGCCCAGCTCGGCCCAGCCGTAGTGGGCCACAAGCTGGGTGAGTAGCATTTCAAGCGTGACCCCATGCAAAGGATCCGGCGGGCGGGGAATGGCCATTATTTCTCCAGTTCGAAGGCGAACACCGCCACTTCCTCAACCTTGGGCGGCAAGGGCACGAGGGCCATTTTTCCCGCCACCACCGGATAGACGGTCGCCATCGTGTGCAAATTCAGGGTGAGGGATCGAGCCTGAGCCTTGTAAATCAAGTCCTTGTCGAAGTTGTTTTCCACTTTCAGGTTGATCATGGGGTTCTTCGTCTTGTCCGGATCCTTCGCATCCAAGGTGAGGATCATCTGGGCTTGCTCATCCTTTTCCTTCGAGGCCTTGACGAGCTTGAGTTTGATGCCGGATTGGGTGAAACGGGCGTAAATGACTTCGCCCGGGTGGATCAGGACGGTATTGGCTTTTTCCCCGGCACTGAGCGTGGCGGTGCACAATAATATTCCGAGGAGACAGGGGAGAAAGAGACGGGGCATGTTGGTTTTTGCAGGACGCTAGCGACGTGGCGTTCGCAGGGAATCATAAAGTGAACCTGAGATGGATGCCTGCAGCCTGGGACGCAAAACGCGTTTTGCTCATGACCGGAAGAATCAGGCTGTAGGAGGCGCTTCATGCCCCGATTGGCAACCTGGGCTACAATAGGGACAGGTCAAAAATGGGGCGACGCCACGGGCCGCTGACCATGAGGCACCTCCTGGACCTGAGTCACCTCGTCTCACTTCCACGTTGACCGGATGGCAAGGTCTCGGTCAGATAGGGTTATGGTTCCCAGCGTACTGATCGTCGACGACGAGAAGCACACCCGCGAGGGTCTGCAGCAGGCGTTGCAGGAAAACTATGATGTCAGCGTGGCGGCGAACGCGGATGAGGCCTTTAACCTCATGGAGGCGCAGGAGTTTGCCGTGATCCTCACGGACCTGCGGATGCCGGGCAAAAGCGGGCTGAAGGTCATCGACAAGGCTCTGACCCTGGCGAACAAGCCGGCGGTGCTGATGATGACAGCCTATGGCAACATCGATTCGGCGGTGGAGGCCATGAAACGCGGCGCCGTGGATTTTCTGACCAAGCCGGTCCAGATTGAGCGACTGGAAATATTGATCCAGCGGGCCCTGAAGACCAAGACCCTGGAGGTCGAGGTGAAGCAACTGCACGAGCGGCTCGACGAGAAATTCCAGCTGCAGGGCATTGTGGGCCATTCGCTAAAGCTGGCCGAGGTCATCGAGCGCGTTAAGCTCGTGGCGCCCTCCCGGGCCACGATCCTCATCGAGGGCGAAACGGGCACGGGCAAGGAGCTGATCGCCCAGGCGATCCACCAGGCGAGTCCCCGGGCGCGGGCCCCCTTTGTACCGGTGCACTGCGCGGCGCTGCCCGCGACCCTGCTGGAAAGCGAGCTGTTCGGCCATGAGCGCGGATCGTTCACCGGCGCGACGGAGCGTCGCGAGGGGCGGTTCGAGATTGCGGATGGCGGCACCGTTTTTCTGGACGAGATCGGGGAGATCGGGCCGGAGATCCAGGTGAAGTTGCTGCGGTTCATCGAGACCAAGAGCTTTGAGCGCATCGGCAGCACGAAGACCATGACGGTGGATGTGCGGCTTGTGGCCGCGACCAACCGCAACCTGGAACAGATGGTGAAGGAAGGGAAATTCCGGGAAGACCTCTACTTCCGCCTCAACGTGGTGCGCATCACGACCCCGCCGCTGCGTGAGCGCACCGACGACATCCCGATTTTGCTGGAGCATTTCATCAACGTCTACTCGAAGGAGAATGGCTACGAGCCGGTGACCATCGAGCCCGGGGCGCTGCAGCATCTCCAGGCCTACCCATGGCCGGGCAACATCCGCGAGTTGCGCAATTTCGCCGAGAATGCCGTGGTGCTGCGCCGGGGCGGCAAGATCAGCGAGTTCGACCTCGAGCCGAAGTTCCGGGGCGAGGTCGCGCCCCCGCCGTCCATGCTGACGGCGACGCCGGCGAATCCGTATTCCGTCGAGGCCAATGAAAAGCGGCTGCTGCGCGAGGCCCTCATGAAGGCCCGGGGCAACCGGACGAAGGCGGCGAAACTGCTCGGCATCAGCCGGCGGACCCTGCACCGCAAGATCGCCCAGTGGCCCGAGCTGGACGTCTTGGACCGGGGATAGCTAACTGGCAGTTCAGAAACTGGATTATCAAATTACTTAGCCGGCATCATGCAGCCTCGGCCGCAAAACTCGTTTTGCCCGTGAGGGGAAGAAATTAGACTGTAGGAGGGGCTTTATGCCCCGATGCCAGGCGCTCAAGTGCAGCGCAGGTTGCGAATCGGGGCATAAAGCCCCTCCTACAGCCAGACTCTTGCGCTGTTTCCTAGGAGTTGAGGGTCTGCTACGCAGTTGAAATGGACGCACCCAATGGTGTAACCCGGCCTCCGGACGGGTTGGGGATGTGACCGGGAAAACCGGTCCGCCCCGCGACTCCGTTCGGGGCCCTGATTTTGTCGAACGGGGAGCCCCGGTTCCACCAGCCTCAACGGCATGAGTCCGCAGAGGGATATCCCGCTCACCGAAACCGCCAGCGCAGGGCGAAATGCAGGGTGTTGTAGGTGTAGCCGCTGATGCGCGGGATGCCGATGAGGTCGAGCGCCCAGAGGTCGGACAGGGGAACTGTAACCAGCGCGGCGCCGAGCGGCACGATGCCGCCGTGGTTGAAATTGTAGTGCTGGGTCAGGCCGGCGATGCCGCCGACATAAATCTTGCCCACGGGCCATTGCTTGCCGACATAACCGTAGCCGGCCGTGCGACCGAGGCTGTTGCGGAAAACGCCGGCCCCGGCCAGCCAGTTCGTTTCTGTCACCCGCAAAATCCCGAGGCCGGGTGTGTTGTTGGTCAGTTCGGTCTCGGTGGTGTGCTCGTGCAGGCTGTAGAGCTGGAGCGACAGATGCCAAGTGGGATCGGCGGCGCCAGCGGCGGAGACGAGCAGCGCGATCAGCAGGGCAAGACGCATGAAGGGAGGTTGCGTCGGTCGGGGCCACCATGCAACCAACATCCCGATGATTGAGCAGTAGACGTCCCGAAAATCGCCGGCAGGCCCTGCATCTAAAAAACCGCATCAGGCCCGGTCCTCCTGCCTCAGCGTAACCGCAACATCCCCGTCGCCCTGGTCGGCCGGTCGGACTGGCTTGCGGATAGAGCCTTCAATGGGGCTCATGGTGCAGGCAAGTCTTGGGGTCTTGACTCTGGATTTCGACCCAGTGAGGCACGCTCTCGCCAGCAATGCCTTGTGCAGGCGGGCACAGGCAAAATCATGGCAGATGGAGGCTTGTCAGTCTTAGCGGCAGACTTCTAACTGGCAGGCTCACCCAGACCCATGGCCTCGATCACCAAGAGCTACGAAGCGCGCGATGTTGAAAGCAAGTGGTATGCCGCCTGGCAGCAGGCCGGCTGTTTCACGGGCCGGGCCAATCCGGTCCGCGCGCCCTACACCATCATGATTCCGCCGCCCAACGTCACGGGCGTGCTGACCATGGGCCATGTGCTGAACAACACCATCCAGGACGTCCTCGTCCGCCGCGCGCGGCTGGAAGGCCACGCCGCCCTGTGGCTGCCCGGCACCGATCACGCCGGCATCGCCACGCAGACCGTGGTGGAGCGCGAACTGCGCAAGGAGAAGAAAACCCGCCACCATCTGGGCCGGGAAAAATTCCTCGAGAAGGTCTGGTCCTGGCGCGAGGAGAAAGGCGGCATGATTCTCAAGCAGCTGCAGGCCCTCGGGGCCTCCGCCGACTGGAGCCGCACGCAGTTCACGATGGACCCCCATTACTCGTCGGCCGTGCTGGGGGTGTTCGTCGACCTGTTCCGGAAGGGCCACATCTACCGGGGCAAGCGCATGGTCAACTGGTGCCCGGTCAGCCTCACGGCGCTTTCGGATGAGGAAGTGATCATGAAGCCGGTCAAGGGCTTCCTGTATCAGGTCCGCTACGAGCTGGTCGACCAGCCGGGCCGGTTCATCGAGGTGAAGACCACCCGGCCGGAGACGATTCCCGGCGACGTGGCCATCGCCGTGCATCCGGACGACCCGCGCTACACCGCGCTGATCGGCCGGCAGGTGTGGCGTCCGCTCCAGCGCGCAAAAATCACGATCATCGCCGACGCCGCCGTCGACCGCGAGTTCGGCACGGGCGCGTTGAAGATCACGCCGGCCCACGACAAGGTGGACTTTGAGATCGGCCAGCGCCACCAGCTGACGCCGGTCGATGTGCTCAATCCTGACGGTTCGCTGAATGACCTGGCCGGGCCGGAGCTCGCCGGCTTGGATCGTTTTGTCGGGCGCAAGACCGCGGTGGAGCTGCTGCGGGCCGCGGGGGCCCTCGTCAAGGAGGAGCCCTACGAGAACAACGTCGGCTACTCCGAGCGCGCCGACGTGCCGATCGAGCCGCGCCTGACCTGGCAATGGTGGCTGCGTTATCCCAAGGTCGAGGAGGCCAAGGCGGCCGTGCGCGACGGGCACATCAAGTTTCACCCGGAACGGTGGTCCAAGGTTTACCTGCACTGGCTGGAAAACATCCAGGACTGGTGCATCAGCCGCCAACTCTGGTGGGGGCATCGCATTCCGGTCTGGTATGCCAAGGGGCTGGACAAGGAGAAACTGACCGAGGCCGATCTCAGCGACCCGAAAAAGGTGCACGTCTCGCTGGCCGGTCCGGCCGACCCGGAGAATTGGGTGCAAGAAGACGATGTGCTCGACACCTGGGCGTCGTCCTGGCTCTGGCCCTTCGCCACGCTGGGCTGGCCCGATGCGGACCGGATGAAGCAGGCGGGCTTCGATTATTTCTATCCGACCACCACGCTGGTCACCGGGCCCGACATCATTTTCTTCTGGGTGGCACGCATGATCATGGCCGGGCTGGAGTTTACCGGACCGGAGACGGTCCGGAGCATGGAGCAAGGAGCAGGGAGCCATGAGCCAGCCCATCCGAACTCCAAGCTCGGTGCTCCCCGCTCCCGGCTGACGGAAGCCGAGCTGAAAGCGAGGATTCCGTTCAAGCACGTCTATTTCACCGGCATCATCCGCGACCAGCAGGGGCGCAAGATGTCAAAGTCGCTCGGCAATTCACCCGATCCCCTCGACCTGATCGCCAAATACGGCGCGGACGGCCTGCGCTTCGGCATCATCTCGATCGCCCCGCAGGGCCAGGACATCCGGTTCCAGGAGGACCGGATCGAGTCGGGCAAGAATTTCTGCAACAAGCTCTGGAATGCCTGCCGCTTCCGGCAGATGAGCGGAGAGATGGCCGACAACTCGACGGTGGGGGCGATTTTGGCCCGGCTGGAACCGGCGAAGTTTGACGCCGATGACCACGCCATCATCGACCGGCTGCTCGCCACGACCCGCGAGGTGGACCGTTGCTTCACCGAATTTGAGTTCAGCGCGGCGGTGCAGGCGCTCTATGGGTTTTTCTGGAATGATTTCTGCGACTGGTATGTCGAGGTATCCAAGACCAAGCTGCAAGATCCGGCCACCAAGAACAGTTGCCTCGCGATCCAGGACCTGGTCCTGCGCCAGACGCTGCTGCTGTTGCATCCGTTCACGCCGTTCATCACCGAGGAGCTGTGGCACGAACTCGGCTATGGTGCGGCGGGCACCTTCCTGATGCGGGACACGCATCTGGAAAATCCCTCGCAGCTTGCCGGGCGCGGGCTGCAGCTGGATACGGCGGCGGCGGCACTGGTCAGCCAGCTCAAGCAGGTGGTGTCCCAGGTTCGCGCCTTCAAGGCGGAGCAGGGGGAGGCGGCGAGCAAGGTTTCGGAATTCGTGGTCGAGGCCAACGATGCCCATTGGGCGGTGCTCGAGCCCAATCTCGGCAAACTCAAGCGGATGATGGGGGCGGCCGCGATCGCGCGTGGCGCCATGACCACCGAGGCCCCGGCGATCGTCACGGCCTACGGCTCCTGGAATCTCATCAAGCAGGCCAAGGGCGATCCGCTCGCGGAAAAGGCCCGGCTGGTGAAGGAGCTGGAAGCCCTCGCGAAGCACATCGCGGGCACCACGGCGCGGCTGGCCAACGAGGCCTTTGTCAGCAAGGCCCCGGCGGCCGTGCTCGAGGGCGCCCGCAAGCAGCTGGCCGACCAACAGGCCAAGCAGGCCGAGTTGCAGCGCTTGCTGGCCGCGCTCGGCTGATGGCCGCAGACCTTATGAGCATGAAACAAATCCACGGGGCCGTCCTGCTGCTCGCCGGAGCGCTGCTGGGCGGGTGCAACGTCTCGGTTTCCCAGGATGTGGCGGCGGCGCCTCGTCCCGTGGAATATTATCCGACCACCATGAAGGCGGACCCGCCCCTGCCGTATTCCGAGGCGGTGCGGGTGGGGGACACCCTTTATCTCGCCGGCCAGCTCGGGGTTGCCCCCGGGGCCAAGGCGGTTGTGCCAGGTGGCATCGGACCCGAGACCCGGCAAGTGATGGATAATATCCAGGCGGTCCTGGCCCGGCACGGCTCCTCGCTGGACCACGTGGTCAAGTGCTCGGTCTTTCTCGCTGACATCAAGGAATGGCCGGCCTTCAACGAGGTGTACCGGCAGTATTTCAAGAAGAACTTTCCCGCCCGCAGCGCCTTCGCCACCACCGGCCTCGCCTGGGGCGCCAGGGTCGAGGTCGAGTGCATCGCGTACATTCCGCCCACGACCCCCTGAATTTCATGCAAAAATCCCGTGCCCTGGTCATTCCCATGAGCGATTGGACCCGGGAACATGGCAGCCATACGGTGGCCGCGCTATGGCAGGATGAGCTGGTCAGGCTGATGGTCGGGTTGGCGCGATAAGACCGTGCGCAGGGCTTGCCTGCCACCGAAAGATTTATCTAGCTGGCCGGACGCATGAAAAAAGCCCTGATCACCGGGATTACCGGCCAGGATGGTTCCTACCTCGCCGAGCTGCTGTTGGCGAAGGGTTACGAGGTGCACGGCATCATCCGCCGCGCCTCGACCTTCAACACCAGCCGCATCGACCACCTCAATTTCGACCGCCACGCCAACGGCGCGAAGCTCACCCTGCATTACGGCGACCTGGCCGATGCCGTGCAGATGGTGAAGCTGCTCTACGAGCTGCAGCCCGACGAGATCTACAACCTCGCCGCCCAGTCCCATGTGCGGGTGTCCTTCGACATCCCCGAGTACACCGGCGACATCGACGGGCAGGGGGCCCTGCGCATCCTCGAGGCCATCCGCGAAGCTGGGTTGGTGAAGAAGACGCGGTTCTATCAAGCGTCTTCCTCCGAGATGTTCGGCAAGGTGCAGGAAGTGCCGCAGGTGGAGACCACGCCCTTCTGGCCACGTTCGCCCTACGGCTGCGCCAAAGTCTACGCCTACTGGCTGACCGTTAATTTCCGCGAGAGCTACAACCTGCACGCGAGCAACGGCATTTTGTTCAACCACGAGTCGCCCCGCCGCGGCGAGACATTCGTGACCCGCAAGATCACCCGGGCCGCCACCCGCATCAAGCTGGGCCTGCAGGACTCCCTCTATCTCGGCAACCTCGACGCCAAGCGCGACTGGGGCTACGCCAAGGAATACGTCGAGATGATGTGGCTGATGCTGCAGCAGGACAAACCGGACGACTACGTCGTTGCGACCAACGAGACGCACAGCGTGCAGGAATTCTGCGAGGTGTCCTTCGGGCTCCTCGGCCTCGACTGGGCCAAGTACGTCAAGCACGACACCCGCTATGAGCGCCCGGCGGAGGTGGAGTTGCTCATCGGCAACCCGGCCAAGGCCGAGAAGCAGCTCGGCTGGAAACCCAAGGTGCTCTTCAAGGACTTGGTCAAGATCATGGTCGAGCACGATCTCGAACTGGCCAAGCGCGAGGCGCAGATCGCGAGCCTGCCCAAGCCGACCCGTTCGCCGTTCGCATGAAACTATTCATTGCCGGACACAAGGGCATGGTTGGCAGCGCGCTGGTCCGGCGTTTCCAAGGCCAGGCGGGTGTCACCCTATTGCTTCGCACCCGCCAGGAGTTGGAATTGACCAACCAGGCGGCGGTGACGGCCTTTTTCGCCCAAGAAAAGCCCGACGTGGCGATCATTGCCGCGGCGAAGGTCGGCGGCATTCATGCCAACAGCACCTATCCGGCGGAATTCCTCTACGATAATCTCGCGGTGGCGACCAATGGGATTCACGGGGCCTATGCCGCGGGCGTGAAGCGTCTGCTCTTTCTCGGCAGCACCTGCATCTACCCCAAGCATGCGCCGCAGCCCATGCCGGAGAGCAGCCTGCTCACCGGCCCGCTGGAGCCGACGAATGAGGCCTACGCCATCGCCAAGATCGCCGGGCTTAAGCTCTGCGAGTACTACCGGAAGCAGTACGGCGTGCTGTACCACGCGGCGATGCCGACCAATCTCTACGGACCGGGCGACAATTACCACCGGCAGAATTCCCACGTGCTGCCGGCGTTGATCCGGCGCTTCGACGAGGCCCGCGCGGCGGGTCTGGCCGAGGTCGTGGCCTGGGGGACGGGTTCGCCCCGGCGGGAATTTCTCCATGTGGACGAACTCGCCGAGGCCTGCGCGTTCCTGTTGCAGCTCCCGAATCCGCCCGACCTGGTCAACATCGGTACCGGCACGGACGTGACGATCAGGGAACTGACGGAATTGGTGGCCGAGGTCACGGGCTTCAAGGGCCGGATCACGTGGGACGCCACCAAGCCCGACGGCACGCCCCGCAAGCTGGTCGATGTCTCCCGTTTAACCGCCTTGGGCTGGAAGGCGAAGGTTGCGCTGCGCGAGGGGGTCGAGCGAACCTATGCCAGTTATCTGGCCGAGAAAGCCTCCGGTCACTTGCGTGACTAAGGCGTGTTTTCAGAATGTCATTGCGAGGATGGCCACAAAGTGGCCATACGAAGCAATCCAGCTGGATCGCCACAGCCCGCTGCTGCGGGCTTCGCGATGACAAGGCATTCTGCAAACACACCATAGGTTGGCGTCGACTTTTTCAGAATTTCACGGCTACAAAGCGGTCAATACTCCAACATCATGAGCGATTCACAGACAACGGGCGCCGACAAGAAAATCGTGGCTGGCATCTTCGGCATTTTGCTGGGCAGCCTCGGCATGCATAAATTCATTCTCGGCTATACGAAGGAGGGGCTCATCATGCTGGTGGTTACCCTGATTGTCGGAACGGTCACCTTTGGCATGGGCGCCGGCATCATGGGCATCATCGGCCTGATTGAGGGCATTATCTACCTGACCCGCAACGACGCGGAGTTTGTCGCGACCTACGTAACCGGCCGCAAGGGTTGGTTTTGAGGGACGGCGTCAGGATGGGCCGGGTAGTGCCGGTTGACTTTCCGCTTGCGGAGCCGGCGCGAGTGCCAAGCTTGGGGGGCTGCCATGATTGCACCCGAGACCTTTTCCCACCTTGAGAACATAAAGAAGCGCGCCGGCTACTTATGGAGGTTTCTTTGACGTCGAACAAAAGCAGCGGGAAATAGAGGCGATGGAGGCGCAGATGGGGGCCCCGGGATTCTGGGACACCCCTGACCGCGCCCAGAAGCACATCGCCAAGGTCAACAGCCTCAAGCGCCTGATCAGCGGCCTCGTCACCTTCAACAAGCGGGTGGACGACGCCGCGGTCATGGTCGAACTCATCGAGGCCTCCTCGCCGGCGGAGCAGGAGGAGTACGCCAAGGAGCTCAACACCGCGGTGCCGGCCATGGTCGAGGACCTCGACAAGCTGGAGATCGCCTCTTTCCTGACGGGCCAGTTCGACCGCAACAACGCCATCTTCAGCATCCAGGCCGGCGCCGGCGGCACCGAGTCCAATGACTGGGCCGACATTCTTTTCCGCATGTATTCGCGCTGGGCGGAGCGCCGGGGTTTCACCACGGAATTGATGGACGTGCAGCCGGGGGACACCGCCGGCATTTCCAAGGCCACCATTTTGATCAAGGGCGAGAATGCCTACGGCTACGCCAAGGCCGAGCGCGGCGTGCACCGGCTCGTGCGCATCAGTCCCTTCGACTCCAACAAGCGCCGGCACACCTCCTTCTGCGCGGTGGATGTCGTGGCCGAAATCACGGAGGAAATCGTCATCGATATCCCGGAGGACGAGATCCGCACCGATGTCTACCGCTCCTCGGGCAAGGGCGGCCAGGGCGTCAACACCACCGATTCGGCCGTGCGGCTCACGCACATCCCCAGCGGGATCGTGGTCGTCTGCCAAAACGAGCGCTCCCAGATCAAGAACAAGGCCGCCGCCCTGAATGTCCTCAAGGCCCGGCTCTACGAGAAGCGGCTCGACGACAAGCGCAGCGAGATGGAAAAATTCTACGGGGAGAAGGGCGAGATCGGCTTCGGCAGCCAGATCCGGAGCTACGTGCTCCAGCCTTACCAGATGGTCAAGGATCTGCGCACCGGCGTCAGCACCAGCGATACGCAGGGCGTGCTGGACGGCGACCTGGACCGGTTCATCTACGGCTGGCTCCGCGCCGGCTGCCCCCGCCATCGCAACAAGGACATCCAGATGGATGACTAGGAATCGTTCTCTTTCCCATTGTTCGCTCTCGTGCTCAACGGGACGAGAGAATGAGAAAGAGCAGGACAACGAGCATGAGCGCCCAGCCCAACGACCTGACCCACGAAACGCTAAGCTCCGCCCTGGGCGGACAGTCGTTGTTCGAGGACAAGACCTGGCAGCTCTCCCCCCAGTCGTGGCCGCTGACCGGCGCCCAGGCGGCGGAATTGACCCAGATCGGCACCGCCTGCCTTGAATTCCACCAGGCGCTCGAGACGCTGTATCTGCGTTCGGTGGCGGGCAAGAACCTGCTCCGGAACAAGCCGCTGCTGGCCCCCTGGGTCGCCGACTATCTGGATCGCGGCAAGCCTGCGGCCCTGGTGCAGCACGCGCGCGATCCCAAAAATCGCGGCGCGTTCCCCACGGTGCTCCGGCCGGACCTTTTGTTGACGGAGGACGGCTTTGCCCTCACGGAGCTCGACTCCGTCCCGGGCGGCATCGGCCTGACCGCTTTTCTGAACCGGCTTTATGCGGAGCCGGGGGCAGGCAGTGGCGGCGACATCGTGGGGGCGGGGGACGCCATGATCGAGAATTTCTACCAGGCGCTGGCCAACCTGCGCCCCGGCGTGCGGAATCCGCTGATCGTGCTGCTCGTCAGTGACGAGGCGGCGACGTATCGTCCCGAGATGGGCTGGTTGGCGGAGCAGCTGCAGCGCCTGGGGCGCCGCGTCTATTGCCTGCGGCCGGAAGATGTTTTTCCGCTGGGCGGCGAACTCTTCTTTGCCGTCGAGGGCACACCGGAAAAAATCGACGTCATCTACCGTTTTTTTGAGCTGTTCGACTGGGCCAACGTGCGCATTGCGGCCGACATTTTGGAGGCTTGGCAGAATGGGGCGGTGACCATCTCGCCGCCGATGCGGCATTTCCAGGAGGAAAAGCTCGCGCTGGCCTTGTTCCACCATCACTTGCTCCCGGAATTCTGGGCCGAGCATCTCAGTGCGAGCAGCCTGGCGTTGCTGCGGAGATTGATCCCGGCGTCATGGATCATGGACCCGGCGCCTTTGCCGCCGGGTGCCGTCATGGACGGGCCGCGGGTGGGCGGCCGCCTGCTGAATGATTGGCGGGACCTGATGGGGGCATCCCAGAAGGAGCGGGACCTCATCATCAAGATATCCGGGTTTCACGAGACGGCCTGGGGGGCGCGCAGCGTGGTGCTTGGCAGCGATTGTTCACGGGAGGAATGGCAGGAGGGCGTGGAACAGGCGCTGCGGCTGGCACCGGCCAATCTGCACATCCTGCAGGAATACAAAAAGCCCAAGCGGGTCACGCATCCGCTGTACGAGAAGGCTGAGGGCGCCGCCTTAACGGAAGGTCCGGTCAAGATGGCCGTCTCGGCCAAGGCGGGCCGGTTGCGGCTGTGCCCGTATTATTTCGTCATGGGCGGTCAAGCGCGCCTGTCCGGGGCCCTGGCCACCTTTTGCCCGCCGGACAAAAAAATTATCCACGGGATGGTCGATGCGGCCTTGCTCC
>JBAXWQ010000180.1:0-6954 GCA_037128315.1 Opitutia bacterium
CCCCCCGTGGTTGGCCAAGTGGCTAGCACGGTTTTTATCGCTGGGCGCCGGCCTACTCGTCGCCCTGGTGCTGAACTACGTGCTTTATCGCATGGGCTTGCCCAGCAAGCCGTTCATCTACGTCGCGTTCTAAGTGGGCTTAATTCATGAGGGATTAAGCCAAACGCCCTCAGCTCTTATTCGCATCGAAGGTAGGACGCGGATTCCACTCCGCAATCAGCAAGCGCCACGGTCGTCGTCGGGCAGCGGAATGCCCGCCCTACCGACAAATACTGTTGGGATATGAAGGTTCCGTTCGCCAGAAATTCATTTGCCGAGAAAGCTGTGTTACATCCGGTGGGCGGGGTGGGATTTCTAGATTGCAAAGGCTTCAGAAATGCCCCGGTGTGGGCCAAATTCTGTCTGAAATACGGCCTTTCTCTTCCTATGCATACACGTAATTATCATCACTTAATCCGTTCGTGGATTATTGGCGTGGCGGCGATCTGCCTGGGTACTGCGTTATCAGCCGCCTCACCGGCCGAAAATGTCCCGCTGCCGGAGGAGGTTTTCCCTCAGCTCAAGCCGCTGCTTAAGCAAGCCCTGAGCCAGTCCAGCACCATGCTGGCGCGCAATATTGATATCGCCGCAGCTGAAGCCAATCAGATCATGGCCAACAGTGCCCGTTTGCCGTATGTGGGGGCATCCGTTTCCTACAGCCAGATCAGCAGTGCGGTATCTGGTAACGTCAGCACCAAGAGCAAGGCCGATGGTGTATTCTATTCGTTTTCCGCTAGCCAGCCCGTCTACACTTGGGGCGCCGTCAAAGCTGCGGCGGATAGCGCCAAAATCGGTGTCTTAATTGCAGAAAAAAGCTACGCTGATGCCTACCGGTTGCTGGCCTTAAGCATCCGGGGACAATTCATGGGACTGGTGGTCAAGAAAGTGGGGCTGCGCAATGCGGAGTTTGCCCATAAGCTTGCGGCCACCAATCTCGCGCTCGAGGAGGAAAAATTGCGCAATGGTCGTCTCTCCCAAGGTGATATCATTCAACCGCGCCTAGCGCTGGATGAAGCAACCTTGGCTCGGGATCGGGCTGAACAGGAGTTGACTCAGGCCATACGCTCATTCTGCCGGCAAGCCGGATTGGCAGGGCTGGAAGTGTCACAGATACCCGACGATATCACCCTGGGTGGGCAATACTATGGCACGTCCTACGCAGAACCCATGCTGGCGAAGTTCATCGGGGCGGGGGTGGAGGATACCTATCAGGCCCAGATCTACCGCGATTATATTGGTCAGGCCGATTTGACCTATCGGATCGCGAAGGTTCGGCTTTATCCCAAGTTCTATCTTAACGCGGCGTTCAGTCAGTCGAATCAAACCACCGCCGTGCCGAATTTTATCTCTCAAGTGGCGGTGGATACGACCACGGCCAGCCTGACGGCAAATTGGAATCTCTTTGATGGTCTGGCCACCAAGGGAGCCAAGCTATCGGCCTTGGCCACCAAACACACCTATGAGCGCATTCTGGAAAACTATCTGTCCACCGCCACCCAGCAGGCCCGCGACCTTGAGCGGTCGTTGAATTTCTCGTCCCGGGCCATGCAACTAGCTGACACGCGGCGCTATCTCCAGACGAGTGCGGTCCAGATGACCAGCCAGAACCTGGCCCGCGGTGCGAGCACACAGGCAAATGTGGATGGGGCAACCTATGCTTTGTATCAAAGCGAACTTGCGGCCATCGTAGCGCGGGCTGATTTCTTGAACAAGTGGGTCGAATTCCTGTCTGCGCTCAACCTCGATCCCGTCCTGGAAAATCTGCCCGCCAAATACCGCACGAATGCCAAATAAATCGATTGCTTCCAAGTTATCCGTGGTGGTCATTTTCCTTCTGCTGGGGGGCTGGGCCATGGTCTATTTTCTCCGACCGGTTGCCGTGGTGGAGAATGTCGTCCGGGGTCGGGCGATCAATGCGGTGCCAGGAAGTGTAACCGTCTACGCGGAATACCAGATGGAGTTGAAAAGTGAGCTCCCGGGCCGGGTTGCCCGCAGCGACTTGAGTCTGGGCCGCCCGGTGAAGAAAGGGGATTTCCTGGTTTCCCTTGATTCCGGTGATCTGGAACTGGAAATCCAGCAGACGGAAAATGAATTTAAGGCGCACCAACAGCGCCTGGCGGTCGGATCCTCCCTCAAACTGGAACTGGAAAATGCCCGCGACGAGCTGGCCAACATGGACCGGCTGGCCAAATTGGGCAATATCTCCGGCGCAGAACTCACGAAACAGCAGCGCGTGGTCAAGCAGGGTGAACAGAAGGTTGCCTTGGAAGACGTGGAGAATCTGCAAAAATCAGATACGTATGCCAACACCTTGAAGGTCAAGCGGCGGCATCTGGATAAAATGACCTTCCTGGCTCCATTTGATGGGGTGATTTCGATCTTGTACGCCCGGCCGGGAGATCTGATCGGGCCCAATGCCCCGATCGCCACCTTGATTGCCACCAGTCGCACGATTGAGGCCAAAATCAGCGAGGAAAATTTTTCCGGGATAAAGGTTGGCCAGAAGGCCGCCGTGCGTTTTTTGGGTTATGGGAACCAGCTCTTTGCGGCGACCGTCATCAAAGTCCTGCCCACGGCTGACTCCGAGACCCAGCGCTATATCGTGCATTTGAAGGTTGAATTGCCGGAAGAAAAGCTGGTTCCCGGTCTCACGGGTGAAGTGACCATTGTGATTGGGGAGCGCGAGGCCCCGGCGATCGTGCCCCGGCGGGCACTGCGCGGTGATCAGATCCTCGTGGTCAGCGGCGGGCAGGTGGAGGCCCGGAAAGTGCAGCTGGGTTATGTGGCCTTGAACCAGGTCGAGGTGGTGGGCGGATTGAAGGAAGGGGAACAGGTGATCGTGGAGGAACTGGACCGGTTTCAAGGGGGCATGCGGGTACGGACCAAATCATCCAAGTAATCGGCCTGCTCGCTTGCAGGCTGGCTCCCCATCATGTCACCGACTCTGCGCATCGCTTTCCGTTTTCTGACCGCCAAGAAACGCGCCATGCTGATGAGCCTGGCCTGCATTGTCCTGGGCGTGGGGCTTTTTGTGGTGACCCAAGCGACCACCAGCGGCTTTGAGAACTTCTTCATCAAAACCATTCTGGGGACCAACGGCGCCCTGCGGGTGGAAGACAAGATGCAGGATACCATCCGCTCGATGGAGTCAGGGGGCGGAGGCAGCGGCTCGTCCTTCCAGATTGCCCAGAAAGAGGGGCGAAAATACATCGAGGGGATCGAAGAGCCCAAGCTGATCATCGAGGCCTTGCGGCAGTTTCAAAATGTGGCCGGGGTTTCGGAGGTGCTGACCGGGGCAGCGCTGTTGCGCAGCTCATTCAAGACCGAGCCGGTCAAGATTTTCGGCATTGTCCTGGAAAACCATCTGATGGTCTCCGAACTGGGCAATCAGTTGGTGCAGGGTCGGATTGATGAGTTTCGCACCAATCCGGCCGGCGCCCTGGTCGGAGCGGTGGTGGCGCAACGCCTGCAGCTGGCGGTCGGCGACTCCTTCATCCTCGAATCGGCCGGCCAGTCGCGTCGCTACCGGGTATCGGCGATCTATGAAACCGGCGTCAGTGACATTGATAAGGAGCGGGTCTATTTGCACCTGACGGAGGCCCGTTCCTTGCTGAAAAAAATCTCAGGGGCCTCGTTCATCCAGGTCAGGCTATATGACAAGGACCGGGCACCGGAGGACGCCCTACAGATGGAAGAAGTCCTGCGCCATGGCGTGCGCAGCTGGCAGTATCGCGAGAAGACGTGGCTCGAAGTTTTCCGGGCGCTGCGTTTCTCCTCGGGCATCACCGTGTCGGTGTTCACCCTCATTGCGGGTCTGGCGATGTTCAATACCTTGGCGATGATCGTGCTGGAGAAGACCAAGGAGATCGCGATCCTGCGATCGATGGGCTACACGCGAGAGGACATCTCGCATATCTTCATCTGGCAGGCGGTCATTGTGCTGGGCATCGGTATTGTGCTGGGGTGTGGACTCGGGGCCGGCGTTACTTACCTGGTTTCGCAGACACCGATTCGCGTGCGGGGCATATTCGCGACTGATAAATTCATCGTGGCATGGTCGATCTGGCATTACGTGGCGGCCAGCTTGACGGCCATTCTCATGGTGATGATCGCCAGCCTCATCCCTTCACGCCGGGCAGCCCGTTTTGAACCCGGTGATATTATCCGCGGCACGTCGCAGTGACGGCGCAGCCGTCCCAAGGGAAAGGAGAACGGATACATGGAGAAAGGTAAGAAAATCGAAGGTTTCGAGGACCTGATCGTCTGGCAGTTGGCTATCGATCTGGCGGCTTCGGTTTACACGGCATTCGAGACATGTCGTGATTTTCCGCTGCGGGACCAAGTGCAACGAGCGGCGGTGTCAATTTCCTCGAATATTGCTGAAGGTTACGAGCGAGACTCGAATGCGGATTTCATTCGGTTTCTGTATTACGCCAAGGGCTCCTGTGGTGAAGTTCGCTCCCAGTTGTACTTGGCGCACCGAGTCAGGGCGTTGGCCGACCAGACTGCCTCTGGGTTAATCGAGCAGGCCCGCTTGCTATCCCGGAAACTCGGAGCCTATATCAAGATCCGCGAAACCAAATTCTCGTGAGTAAATCCCTTCCTTCTCCCTCCTCCTTGCTCCCTTCTCCGGCGCATAGCGCCGGCATCGCCCTCCGCTGCGAAAATCTCCATCGTTACCTTGGTCAGGACGAGGGGAGGGTGCATGTGCTCCGGGGTGTCTCCTTCGAGGCCCGCCGCGGCAATGTCACGGCGATCGTGGGCCCTTCCGGCTGCGGCAAGAGTACCCTCCTGTACCTCCTTGGTCTTCTCGACCAGCCCGATGACGGCTCCATCTGGATCAGCAACGAGCTCATGTCGAACAGCAGCGACTTGGACCGCACGGCAGCCCGCTGCGCGCATATCGGCTTTGTCTTCCAGTTTCACTTCCTGATGCAGGAGTTCTCTGCCCTGGATAACGTCATGATGCCCATGCGCAAGCTGGGCCGGCTGAATGAGGTCCAGATGGCGGACCGAGCCCGGGCCTTGCTCTCGGATGTCGGCTTAGGCGACAAAACTCACCGGCTGGCCACCCAGCTTTCCGGCGGCGAACAGCAGCGCGTGGCGGTGGCGCGGGCGTTGGCCAACCAGCCGGCAATCATCCTCGCCGACGAGCCCACGGGCAACCTGGACGTCAAGAATTCAGCCCTGGTGTTCGACCTTTTGACCAAGCTGGCCAAGGATAACGGCCAGGCCGTGGTGCTCGTGACGCACAATCCCGACATCGCCAACCGCTGCGACGAGACCAAGCCGATGCGGGACGGGGAATTCTGCTGAAGCTAATATTTTTCAGCCCGAGCGCATCGGCCCAGTTACTGCGGCACGATCGAGACTACATCAGGAAACGTTTGGAGATCGCTGTCAAAGGACGCAATTTTGTCTCCGTGTTCAGCCGCGGTGGCAGCCAGATAGCAGTCGCCAAAATCCACATTGGCTTTGGCGACACGCTGCAGGGTGTCGATGATGCGCCGCCGATTATCAACCTCAAGGATGTCAGAATGGATGAGTGGCATCAATAGTGCGGCCACCTCCATGCGGGAGTGCTTGTAAACCTTGGCCAACACATAAAATACCTCGGCCACGGTCACGTCGGAGATTACGAGCTGCGATTTGCCGGCTTTGGCGTGCGCAAAGAGCTTGGCTGCAGCGGGCGATTGCCGAGAATCATCGTTGCGCAAAAAACGCAGCACCACGTTTGCATCAAGATGGTAACGTGGAATCACTAGCGGGTCTCCTTGGTGCGGTGGGCCGCCCAGCCGGAACGCGCCTTGGCTTTCTCATCAGGATCACGGGGTTGGGGAGTATGCGCCGAACCTAGGAGTGACATGATATCGGGGACCGGCCTCACGTGAGCGCCGCCATCCGGCAGGTCTTCCCATGTAACCTCAGCTGATTTCCAACGCGCCCGAAATTTAGCGGGTATGGTGGTCTGTCCCTTACTTGAGATATGAGTCTTTACCATAGGACTTACTCTTTACCAAATTCAGTAGTAGTCAAATCGATTCCCGATTGGTGTACCCTAAGGCCAGATCTACTGGCTGACCGTGATGGTGGCACACAATCCGTCCTTCACCAACCGCTGCGACAAGACCAAGCCGATGCGGGACGGGGAATTCGTCCGATAGTAACAGTCGGTTGCCCATCGTCGCTGTCCCGCATGGTGACCGAAGTCACAACTCGGACGGGAAAAATCAGCGGGGAATTTCCAGAGCAGTTAACTTCAAACCCTCAGGTAGTGAAATCTGGGGCTTCCAGCCGGAGACTTCGCATAGTTTCCGATTATCTAGAAGGGAAGCATGTACGTCCCATGGCCGGGCGGGTCCCAGCTGCAAGCCGATGGGACGTTGCGTGATAATTTCGATCTGCCTGATGACGTCCATGACACTGGTGGATTGGCCTTGGGCCAAGTTGTAGACACCCGTCAAACGCTGATCGATCACCGCCTGCAGGCCCCGGTTGAAATCACTATAATGCAGGAAATCCTTCCGGGCCGTGCCATCACCCCACAGGCTGAGGGGCTGCCCCGTCCAGGCGCACTGAAAAGCATGGGGAATGATGCCTTGAGCCCGCTCAGGGGGAACGGGGAAGCCATACGGATTTGATACGCGCAGGATCGTATAGATCAGTCCATGCCGTTCGCCAAAAATCTGGATGATCTCCTCGGCGGCAACTTTGGCCTGAGCATACCAGCCAACGGGGTGGCACACATCAATCTCACGCGCCGCCTGACCGGAGCTGGGGCCATAGACCGCTCCGCCGGAAGAGAAAAAGATGAAATGCAGGTGCTCACGGGCAGTCGACTCGACAATCCGGCGGAGGAGTTTGATGAGCAGGGGCAGATCATTTTCCCACTCGCTGCCAATATCGCGCTCCGAG
>JBAXWQ010000181.1:0-6910 GCA_037128315.1 Opitutia bacterium
TCCATCTCGTATTCCTTCCAGCCGAGGAGGCATTCCTCGACGAGGATTTCATGGACCGGCGAGATCTCGAGGCCGTTGTTGACGATCTGCTCGAATTCCTCGCGGTTGTAGGCGATGCCCCCGCCGGAGCCGCCCAGCGTGAAGCTGGGGCGGATGATCAGCGGCATGCTGCCGATGTAATCGGCGGCCTTGCGGGCATCGTCCAGGGTGTGGACCGTCATCGACTTGGCGACGTCGAGGCCGATCTTGAGCATGCATTGCTTGAAGAGTTCGCGGTCCTCGCCCTTCTTGATGGCCTCGGGCTTCGCGCCGATCATCTCCACCTGATATTTGTCGAGGATACCCGCCTTGTGCAGCTCGAGCGAGAGATTGAGGGCGGTCTGGCCGCCCAGGGTCGGCAGGAGGGCGGAGGGACGTTCCTTGGCGATGATTTTCTCCAGGATATCCAGCGTGAGCGGCTCGATGTAGGTGACGTCCGCAAACTCCGGGTCCGTCATGATCGTCGCCGGATTGGAGTTAACCAAAATGACCTTGTACCCCTCCTCCCGGAGCGCCTTGCACGCCTGAGTGCCGGAATAATCGAATTCGCAGGCCTGGCCGATAATAATGGGGCCGGCGCCGATGATCAGGATGGACTCAAGGTCAGTGCGTTTTGGCATGTGCGTAAGCGCCGCGAGGTTTGCGTTGCCCCCATGGCGGAGCAAGCGGGAATTGAGCTAAACCGCCGCCGTTTTGGACCCAGGGCCCCAACTGGCGTCAGCCCGGCCGATTCCGGCGCGGCCGAGGCCGCCGCCCGGGCCCGGCGGGAGCCCTTTCAGCCCAGACGGCTGAGATCGATGCCCAGGGTCATGGCCGCCCGGATCTTGTCCCCCTGACAGGCGTTGAGGACCCGCGCGATATACTGCTTTTCCTGGCCCACGAGATAGTCCGCCAACGACGGCCAGTCCTGCAGCTCGTGGATCCGCAGCGGCAGTTGCGCCGAGGTGACCACCCGGGTCTCCGTGGTCGTGATGACCTGGGAGACCACCTGGCGGAACTCGGCGAGATTGCCCGGCCAGCGATAGGCCTTGAGGGTGGCCAGCGCGTCCTCCGTGAACTCCACCTGTTTGGCGTCAAATTGCTGGTTGGAGGTCTTGCTGGCGACATCCTTAAGCAGCGCCGGGATATCCTCGAGCCGCTCCCGGAGCGGCGGCATTTGCACCGGCAGCGAGGCAATCCGGTAGAACAGCTCCTCGTTGAACTGGCCGGCCTCGGAGAGCTTCTCCAGGTCCTCCTCGGTCGCGCAGATGAGCCGGAAATTATGGGCGTTGTTGCGAATGACCGAGACCAGCTCGGCCTGCGCCTCCTTGAGCAGAGATTGCAGATGCAGGAGGAAAAGCGTGCCGCCCATGGCCTGCTGCACCCAGGTGCCGCCCGAGCCGTTCTCCCCGAGCAAGCCGGCCCGGAGGCTCTCCATGGAACTGAGCCGGCAATCGATGCGCACCAGCGGGCTGTCCGGCGGCGAGCCCGCCGCATGGAGCAATTCGGCGGCAATTTCATGGCCGCTGCCCAATTCGCCGGAAATGAGGATGGGCGTGGGGGCACTGGCCAGTTTCTTGAGCTGGGCAATCAGCCGCTTGTTCTTCTGGCTGGCGCCCACCAGGCGGGCCTCGAAATTGCCGGACGCGGTGGCCAGCGAGGTCCCCGCCGTATTCTCCCGCTCCAGCAGGTTCTTCCGGAAATCCATGCCGCGCTTGATCGCCTGCAGCAGCTCATCCACCTTGAAGGGTTTTTGGAGGTAGTCGAACGCTCCATATTTCAAGGCCTGGATCGCGCTCTCGGTGCTCGCATAGGCGGTCATGATGACGATGACCGCGGCGGGGTCGTAGAGCTTGAGCTGCTTCAGGAGGGTGATGCCATCCATCGGCTTCATGTCGATGTCGGCCAGCACGAGATCGTATTTTCCCGCCTTGTAGCGGACCAGGGCCTTCTCCCCGTCCGTGGCAAACTCCGTCTGGTAGCCCGTGGGCTGGATCACAGCCTCCAGCATCTCGTGGATGGAGATCAGGTCGTCGACGATGAGGATGGCGGGCATGGCAGCAGGTAGTTAACTTGCCCACGTCCCGGGGGCAAGCAAGTGGCTTTATCGGGATCGCGGCGCGCCTACTGCAGACCGCCGGCCACGGCACCGAGTTGGAAGATCGGGAGGAACATCGCCATGACGATGCCGCCGACGACCACGCCGAGAAACACGATGAGCAGCGGCTCGATGAGTGACGTCAGGGCCCCGACGGTTGCGTCGCACTCCGTGTCATAGAAATCGGCGATCTTGTTCATCATGCCGTCGACATTCCCGGTGGTCTCACCGGCCTTGACCATGTGTTTCATCATCGGCGGGAAGAAAGTATTGACCGCCATGATGTCGGACACCTGGCCGCCCTGGCTGACGTGCTTGGCGATCTCGGCGCAAGCGTCCTCGACCTGGCACTTGCCGCTGGCCGAGGCCACGATTTCCAGGGTCCGCAGGATGGGCACGCCGGAACGCATGAGGGTGGCGTAAGTGCGGCAGAAACGGGACAGGGCAATCTTGTGGACCAAATTGCCGAAAATCGGGGCGTTGACCAGGAACTGGTCCTTCTGCCGGCGGCCGGCGGGGGTCGCGACATACTTGCTGGTCACGAAGAATATGCCATAGGCGCCGCCGCCCAGTGCCCACCACCAGGCCTTCATGAAATTGCTCAAGTCGATGAGCATCTGGGTGGGGGCCGGCAGCTTGGCGCCGAAGTCCGCGAACATGGCCGCAAACACCGGGATGACGAAAATAAGGAGCACGTTGACGAGGCCGACCGCCAGACCGATGACGGCGATCGGGTAGGTCATCGCGGACTTCACTTTCTTGGTCAGCTTGACCGTGGATTCGAAGTAGCCCGCCACCTTGCCCAAGATTTCGGCCAGACCGCCGGAAGCTTCACCCGCCTCGACCATCGAGATAAATAGGTTGGGGAACGCCCGGGGAAATTTTTTCACGGCGGCCGAGAACGAGGTGCCGGTGGAAATGTCATTGCGCACATCGCGGATGACGATGCGGAACACCTGGTCCTCGGTCTGATCCTGCAGGGCCTCCAAGCAGGACACCAAGGGCAGGCCGGCCTGGAGCAGGGAGGCCAGCTGACTCGTGAAGATCGACAGCTCGCCGAGGTCCAGCTTGTAGGTTTTGGCCCTTTTCTCGAGGGCCTTCTGCTTGGCCATTTCTTGGGCTGCCTTGACGCTGGACTTGGGTTTTGCTGCAGCTGGAGTCGCCATATGCGCGGGAATATGGGCATTTCACCTACGCCGGCAATTCATTTTCGTGGCGCCGGCCGGCAAAAATGGGACCGAACAAAAGCTTGAACGCCCCCCAACCCGGGCCACGCTGCCCCGAGCGAAATCGCGGCTATAGTTTAATGGTAAAACCTCTGCCTTCCAAGCAGGTGTCGTCGGTTCGATTCCGACTAGCCGCTCCAATCCGGGACGGGGGCAAGCATGGCGAGTTGCCCCAATGTTTGACGAAGAGCCATTGGATCGCAGGCGGCCCGGGGGACTTTCATTTTCACCTTTCATTCCATCCCACCAAACCGAATATCACCCCATGTCCCGCCCTAACGTATGCCGCTGCTAGTTCTCATCGGTTACCATGAATAGGCGCGATACGCTGGTTGCAGGTATCCTGTCCGCGGGGTTGATGGGCCTGCTGATACCTTTCGCCCGCATCGGGGTGGATTTCCACCATGATGGCATCATGTTGAAGCCCGCGCTGGATGTGTTGTCCGGGCAGATTCTCTTTCGGGACACCTTCATGCAATATGGCGCCCTGTCCTGCTACCTGCAGGCCGCGGCGCTTTGGCTCCATCCGAGCCTGCTCTGCCTCCGGCTCATGACCGTGGCCGCCTATGGGGTGGCGTTGTTTTTCCTCTATGCGGCGTGGCGGCTTGTTTTGCCCCGCTCCCTGACGATATTTTCCTGCGGCCTGTTCATCCTGTTCATCCCCTACTCGGATAAGGGCTGGCTGGACCAGTATTGGACTTTTCTCCCGTGGTCCTCCGTTTACGCCCTGATGTTCCAGTCCATCAGCATCTACGCGCTGCTCCGGGTCATCCGCGACGAACAACCGCAGCGCTGGGGGGTGATTTTGGGGATGACCTGTGCGGGCGTTTTTTGGTGCCGCCAACCGGTGGGGGTCATTTTGACCGGTTGCCTTGTCGTGGTCGGGATCGCCTTGCACTGGACGAATTGGGCTGCCGCCAGCTGTTCGAAACGCTCCCTGCTGCGGAGGATTTTGTCTGGATTTGTGATCGTGCATGCGCTCCTCCTCGGGAGCATCATCCTGTCCGGGGCCCTCCCCGCCTGGTGGTATCAGAATTTCACTTGGCCCCGCATCTGGATGCAAAATCAGACTGCGAGCTGGTTGGCCTACAAGTTCGATTTCGTGAGTCCCGCGGCCGGCGTCGGCCTGCTGACGCTGTGGGCGGCCGCCGCCTGGCCCGGCCTAATGCATAGGTTTCGGCCCACCCTCTCCCCCTCGATCGTCCGAGCCTATTGGCTTTGCCTGGTCGCGGTGTTGATCTGGCAGCATGAACGCTTGCTGGAGGTTGCCGTTTTAGGCGCAGGTGGCTGGACCGCCCTTTTGCCGTGCGCCGTATTCCTCCAGGCCGGCCTCAGCGCCAAGGCTGCAGTCACCGGCCAGGCATCACCCAAGACCACGGAATACTCCTTGGTCTCCGCCCTGGCCGTCGTGTGCCTGGGATCCTTGCTCCAATATTACCCGGTGCCCGACTCCATGCATATCTATTGGTCGCTGGGGCCGGTTTACGGACTTTTTGCCTATCTATTTTGGCGTTCCACCGGGTGGTCTGCTCCGGTCGTCTGCGGCGTGTTGGTCGCGGTGTTTTGTCCCGCGCTGTTCGTGAAGGTTCGTTCTGTCCAGCAAGCCTGGGCCCGACCCTTGGTGACACTCGACCAGCCGGCCGTCTTGCGCGGGATGCGGGTACCGTTGCCCCAGGCGCGCAATGTTGAGCAGATCACAAATCTCGTCGAAAAAATCATGCACCACCGGCGCGATATACCCAGTGCGCTCATCGGCAACAATTCCCTGTATCTTTGCTTCACGGCCAACAAGGCCAACGTCTCGCCCTACTTCGTCACCTGGCTGGGCTTGGCCGATCAGGCCGCCAATCAAAAGCGCTGGGCCAACATCCAAAGCCAGCGTCCCGTGTTATTCCTGCACAAGGCCCGCTGGGAGGAAGTGGCTAATTTCTACAAGCGTTCCCGCTACGTGCCCCTGCTCTACCAGCCCGATGATGCGCTGGAAGTCGCCGTGCCCCAGGAACTGGCCGACGCCATGGGCCTCGGGGCCTACGGCGCGGCCAAGTCGCCGTGAGGGCGGGCCCGTCTCCCGCCGGGACGCGGGCCTTCCGGCTCAGAAATTGATCCGCTCCTTCTCGATCACGAGCGGCCGGTTCTGGGCGTAGGTGAACACCGCGCCGACATACTCGCCGACGATGCCCATGAAGAGCAACTGCACGGAGCCGAGAAAAAAGATGCCGACGACCACCGGCGCCATGCCGGCGGTGAAGGTGTTCCAGAAGATGATCTTCGCCACCAAGTAGCCCAGGCCGACGAGGAGGGACAGGCCCGCAGTGAAAAATCCCAGCAGCGTGGCGAGCCGCAGCGGCACCTTGGAGTAGCTCGTCAGGCCCAGCAGGGCGATGTCGAACAGGGACAGGAAATCATTCTTGGTCTTGCCATGCAGCCGCTGCGGCTGGGTGTACTCGATCCGCTTGATGTTGTAGCCGACATCCGAGATCAGTCCGCGAAAATACGGGTAAGGCTCCCGCAGGCCGCGCAGCACGTCCATGATCTGGCGGTCGTACAGGCCGAAACCGGTGAACTGCTCCAGCAGGTCCACGTCCGCGAGGCGCTTGATCATTTTGTAATACAGGCCGCGCAATTGATACATCCACCAGCTTTCCCGGCTGCGGTTTTTGATCCCGACCACGACCTTGTGGCCGGCCTCCCATTCGCGCACGAAATCAAGGATCAGCTCCGGCGGATCCTGCAGGTCGGCCACCAGGGAGATGACAGCGTCGCCCTGCGCCTGCAGCAGGGCGTAATACGGCGAGCGGATGTGGCCGAAATTCCGGGCGTTGACGATGATCTTGACCCGGCGATCCTCCGCCGCGAACCGCTTGAGCACCGCGAGGGTCTGGTCCGTCGAGCAATTGTCGATGAAGATGTGCTCGTACTGGTAGGCGGGCAGCTGGGCCATCAGCTCGCGCACGCGCCCGATCAGCACGGCGACGTTGCCTTCCTCGTTGTAACAGGGCGTGACGATGCTGAGGGTTCTCATGGGCAAAAGCGGAAGCGGAAATCAGTGGTCTTCACGGCACCTGAATCTGGCGGGACTTGGGATGAAGAGGCACGCGCAAATTTTCCGCCAATGTCGCCCGCGGCAAAAACGGGGAAAGATCCTCCAGCGGCGGGGAAATCAGGGTGCCGTCAGGCTGCACCGCCAAACCCAGCTTCGGATGAAAGAACTGCTCTGGCGCCATGAAGACTTCGCAGATCGCCGGGCCCGGGCAGGCCTGGAGGCGCGGCAGCTCCCGGTCAAAATCCTCTCACGTGCGGATCTGGAAGGCCGGCAGGCCGAACGCATGGGCCAGCTTGGTGAAATCGGGGCAGGAAACGCCCGAGGCCTTGTCGGTCCCGGCATAACGGCCCTGCAGCACAGCCTTCTGGGTGTGCTTGATCATAAGATAGCCGTCATTGTTGAAGATGATGAGCTTGATCGGCAGTTGGTGATGCACGACCGTCTGCAATTCCTGCAGGTTCAGCATCATGCCGCCGTCGCAATTGAGGCAGAGCACCTCGCCGCGATTGCGCGCGAAGGAGGCCC
>JBAXWQ010000182.1:0-6896 GCA_037128315.1 Opitutia bacterium
CTCGATCAACATCAACAGGATGGCCGACGGCGTCTACATCGACATCAACGAGGGCTTCACCCGGATCCTGGGCTACACGAGGGAGGATGTGATCGGCCGGTCCTCACTGCCCGGGAGCCTGGGGATCTGGGTGGATGAGGCGGACCGGAAGAAGCTCGTCCAGGGACTCCTCGAAAAAGGGGAGTTCACGGATCTCGAGGCGGAATTCAGGCGCAAGGACGGCACCACGACCACCCTCGGCCGCAACGGCTCGGACTATACCGCCACGCTCGTCGCCGGCCTGATCAAGGCCAGTGCCGTCACCGTCTGGACGGATGTGCTCGGCGTGATGACGGCCGACCCCGCGCTCGTGCGCGAGGCGTCCCCCGTTGACCGCCTGTCCTATGACGAGGCGCTGGAACTGGCTTACTTCGGCACGCGGATGTTTCACCCGCGCACCATCATCCCACTGCGCGAATGCGGTGCCGCGCTGGTCATCCGGAGCACCACGCAGCCTGATGCCCCCGGCACGCGGATCGACGCGACGGGCAATCCCGACCCGAACCGCCCGACCTGCGTCACCAGCCTCGAGCGGCTCACGCTGCTCGGCGTGCAGTCGCGCCGGACCGGCCTGGGCCGGCCGCTCGGCGGCCGTATCCTGGCGGCGCTCAACGAGGCCGGGGTGCGGGTGTGGATGACCACCGAGTCGACCCTCGGGCAATCCTTCTCCGTCGTGGTCCCCGTGCAGGACGACGCCGCGGCGCGCCAGAGTGTGGCCGAGGCCCTGGCGCCGGAGATCCAGTCCGGCGACCTGCGCATCGAGCCGATCCTGTCGCCGGTGACGCTGGTGACCCTGGTGGGCGAGAACATGGGCGCGCAGCCCAACGTGGCGGGCAAGTTCCTGAACTCGATCGGCTCGGCCGGCATCGCGGTGCGCGCCGTGGCCCAGGGCGCATCCGCGCGCAGCATTTCCTGTGTGGTGGACGCCGACCAGACGGCGACCGCGGTGCGGACGGTGCATGGCGCTTTCAACCTGGCCCACACCCAGCTCAGCGTGCTGCTGCTCGGCAAGGGAGTGGTGGGCAGCAGCCTGCTTCAGCAGATCGACCGGCAGAACCAGGCGCTCGGCCGCGAGCATGACGTGCAGGTTCGCCTGGTCGGCATCGGCTCCAGCCAGGGTGCGCTGTTCGACCCCGAGGGCCTGCCGCCGCTCGAGGCCATTGCCCGTTTGGAAAAGGCGCTCGGGGCAGGTCAGGCGTCCAAGGACATCACCTCCCTCCTGAAGAAGCTTTCGCAGCTGCCCAACCCTGTGGTGGTGGACTGCTCGGCCGCCCCCGGCATGGAGAAGGTCTACCGCACGGCCTTCGAGCACGGCATCAATGTCGTCTCGGCCAACAAGCAGCCACTCGCTCTGCCGCAGGCCGAACGCGTGGCCCTGCTCAGTTCGGCCCGGCAGCATTTTCGCGCCTATCATTACGAGACGACAGTGGGCGCGGCCCTGCCCGTCATCGAGACCCTCAAGAACCTCGTCCGCACCGGCGACCATGTCCTCACGATCGAGGGCGCGTTCTCCGGCACCCTGGGTTTCCTGTGCGACCAGCTGGCCCAGGGCGACCCGCTGTCCGTGGCCGTGCGCAAGGCCAAGGACCTCGGCTACACCGAGCCGCATCCCCGGGATGACCTGTCCGGCCTCGATGTCGCGCGCAAGGCGATCATTTTGGCCCGCGAGCTCGGCCTGCAGGTTGACCTGACGGACGTGGTGCTGGAGCCGTTCGTGCCCGCCGAGAATCTGCGCGAGGATGACCCGGAGAAATTCCTGCAGTCGCTCACCAAGCTCGATGCCGCGGTCGCCGCGCGGGTAGCGGCGAGCATGGCGCAGGGCAAGCTGCCGCGTTACCTGGCGCGCATCACACCCGGAGCCGCGGGCCGGCAGGTGACGGTCGGGCCGATCGATGTCGATGTCACCCATCCGGCCTCCTCCCTGCGCGGCTCGGAGGCCTTTGTAGCGTTTCATACCGAGCGTTATCGCCAATACCCGCTGGTGGTCCGCGGGGCCGGAGCGGGTGGGGCGGTGACGGCCGCCGGCGTGCTGGCCGACATCCTGCGTCTGGCGCAGAACATCCGGGGCCGGCGTTAACCGGATCCTGGCACTGGGGCTCGAGCGGCCCGGTCCGAAAATTGTATCAATAATGATACAAATCGCGGCCTGCGCCGGTTTGTCCCGTATTTTTCACAAAAACAGAAACTAGGGATTGACAGGGTATGGGCCGATTAGCAGGTTCAGCGCCTTTCCCATGAACGTCAGCGTAGCACTTATTGCGCTTATTACCGTCGTCCTGGCCCTACTGGCCGTGGACCCGAACACACATGGGCGGCTCGCTGAAGCCACTAGCTCCTAAGAGAAAAGACTCTCAAAACCAGGAAGCCGCCCACCGCAAAGGGGCGGTTTTTTTATTTTCCGCATATGACGCAATCCATCTCCCGGTCCTTGAACCAATCCTCGCCGTGCCGCGATAATTCCGGCAGCGTGGCCTGACCTTTACCCCCATGGAAACCGGCAAACGCCACAGTCAAGTTGTCACCGACGGACCCAGCCGCGCCCCCGCCCGGGCCATGATGAAAGCCATCGGCTTCACGGACGCTGATCTCGCGAAGCCGCTCATCGGCATCGCCAACACCTGGACCGAGATCGGGCCCTGCAATTACCACCTCCGGGCCCTCGCCGAGCATGTCAAGGCGGGCGTCCGCGCCGCCGGCGGCACGCCGCTCGAGTTCAACACCGTTTCGATCTCCGACGGCATCACCATGGGCACCGAGGGCATGAAGACCTCGCTCATCAGCCGCGAGCTCATCGCCGATTCCATCGAGCTCGTCACCCGCGGCAACAGCCTCGACGGCCTCGTCTGCCTTTCCGCCTGCGACAAGACCAACCCCGGCGTCATGATGGCGCTGGCCCGCCTGGACATTCCCGGCCTCGCGCTCTACGGCGGCTCCATCGACCACGGTCGCCACAATGGCAAGGCGCTCACGGTGCAGGACGTCTTTGAGGCGGTCGGGGCGTTCAACGCCGGCAAGATCGACGCACAGGAATTCCTCAAGGTCGAGAACGCGGCCTGCCCCACGGCCGGGGCCTGCGGCGGTCAGTTCACCGCCAACACCATGGCGACGATCATGGAGGCCATCGGCATTTCCCCGGTCGGGCTCAACGGCATTCCCGCCACCGCGGAAGCCAAGGGCCAGGCAGCCTACCGTTGCGGCGAGCTCGTGATGGATTTGGTCCGCAAGAACCTGAAGCCCTCGCAGATCATGACGCGGCCGGCGTTTGAGAACGCCATCGCTTCCGTCGCCGCCTCCGGTGGCTCGACCAACGCCGTACTCCACCTGCTCGCGCTCGCCCGCGAGGCGAACATCCCGCTGCACATCGACGAGTTCGACACCATCAGCGCGAAGACCCCGACCATCGCCACGCTCAAACCCGGCGGTCTCTACACCGCGGTCGAGATGCACCAGGCCGGCGGCATCTCCCTTATTTTGCGCCGTCTGCTCGAGGGCGGCTACCTCCACGGCGACTGCGTCACCGTCACCGGCCGCACGCTGGCGGATGAGGTGCGCTCCGCCGCCGAGACGCCCGGCCAGCAGGTTATTCGTCCGACCGACAAGCCCTTCAAGACCAGCGGCGGCCTCGTCATCCTCCATGGCAATCTCGCCGAGGAGGGTGGGGTGCTCAAGGTGGCCGGTAGTGCGATCAAGCATTTCCGCGGTCCGGCCCGCGTCTTCAACAACGAGGAGGACGCCATGGCGGCGGTCAGCGCGCAGAAGATCAAGGCCGGCGACGTCGTGGTCATCCGCTACGAGGGGCCGAGAGGAGGTCCGGGCATGCGCGAGATGCTGGGCGTGACCGGTGCACTCGCCGGCGCCGGCATGTCCGAGACGGTCGCACTGCTGACCGACGGCCGCTTCTCCGGCGCGACCCGTGGCTTCTCCATCGGTCATGTGGCGCCCGAGGCATTCGTGGGCGGGCTCATCGCGCTGGTGCGCGAGGGCGACCCCATCGAGATCGACGTGGCGACCCGCAAGCTGCAGCTCGATGTGCCGGCCGCCGAACTGGCCGCCCGCCGCCAAGGCTGGGCGCCGCCGGCTCCGCGCTACCAGCGCGGCGTCATGGCCAAGTATGCCAACACTGTTTCCTCCGCCGCCCAGGGCGCGATCACCACTTAACCGTTTATATCCAAGTAACCTCAAGGGACATCATGAAACTCACCGGAGCAGAAATCATTTGGGAGTGTTTGCAGAAGGAAGGCGTCGACGTCGTGTTCGGTTATCCCGGCGGCGCGATTTTGCCGACCTACGACGCGATGACGAAATATCCGCAGATCCACCACGTGCTGGTGCGCCACGAGCAGGGCGCGACGCACATGGCGGACGGCTATGCCCGCGCCAGCGGCAAGGTCGGCGTCGCCATCGCGACCTCGGGACCCGGCGCGACCAACATGGTCACCGGCATCGCGACCGCGATGATGGACTCCTCGCCCATTGTCTGCATCACCGGCCAGGTCGGCTCGAAGGCCATCGGCACGGACGCGTTCCAGGAGACCGACGTCACGGGCGTCACCCTGCCGGTCACCAAGCACAATTACCTCGTGACGAAACCGGGTGACATCGCCCGGGCCATCCGCGAGGCGTTTTACATCGCCAGCAGCGGCCGCCCCGGTCCGGTGCTGATCGACATCACCAAGGATGCCCAGCAACTCACCGCCGAGTTCGACTGGGAGGCCGCGGCCCCGCGGCTGCCGGGCTATCGCCCGAGCTACCATGCCCCGGCCTCGGAATTTGCCCGGGCCGCCGAGCTGATCAATTCCGCCAAGCGCCCGCTCATTTTGGCCGGCCAGGGCATCGTGAAATCCGGGACGACGGCGGAAGTGCTCAAGCTCGCCAAGTCCGCCGGCATCCCGATCACCACCACGTTGTTGGGCATCGGGGCAATCCCCGCGTCCTCGGAATTCAACCTCGGCATGATGGGCATGCACGGCGAGGCGTGGGTCAATGTCGCCATCCAGCAGGCCGATCTGCTCATCGCCCTGGGCATGCGCTTCGATGATCGGGTGACGGGCAACCTCAAGACCTACGCGCTCAACGCCAAGAAAATCCACGTCGATATTGATCCAACCGAGATCAACAAGAACGTCCCGGTCGACGTGGCCCTGATCGGCGACCTGCGCGAGGTGTTGGCGCAGATCCAGCCCCAGATCAAGAAAGCGGACCACAGCGAGTGGTGGGCGACCATCAACGCGCAGCGGGGTGATGCCGCCGTGCGCGACATCCAGTCGCTGCCGGACAGCGGCCACCTCTACGCCGCGCATGTCATCAACGACCTGTGGCGCCTGACCCAGAAGCGGGATACCATCGTCGTGACGGACGTCGGCCAGCACCAGATGTGGGAGGCCCAGTATTATCGCCACGAGAAGCCCCGCTCCCTGATCACCTCGGGCGGCCTCGGCACCATGGGTTTCGCGCTCCCCGCGGCCATTGGCGCCAAGTTTGCCTGCCCGGACAAGGACGTCTGGGTGGTGGTCGGCGATGGCGGCTTTCAGATGACCTCCTGCGAGCTGGCCACGGCCGAGCAGGAGGGCATCAAGGTCAACGTCGCCATCATCAACAATTCCTTCCTCGGCATGGTGCGGCAGTGGCAGGAGTTTTTCTACGACAAGCGCTATGCCGCCACCCCGATGACCGGGCCCGATTTCGTCAAGCTGGCGGAGGCCTACCGCCTCACGGGCCTGCGCTGCAACCAGCGGTCCGACGTCAAGTCCACCGTCGAGAAGTCGCTCGCGGCGAAGGGCACGGTCGTCATCGACTTCGTGGTGGAGAAGGAAGACACCGTCTTCCCGATGGTTCCGGCCGGCGCCGACCTCGACAAGATGATCCGGCGGCCGAAGCAGGACGTGATGCTGGAATCCGGTTCCGACAAGGACTGGGAAATGCCCACGGCGCCGGTGGCATCCGCTGCGGCCAAGACCGCGAAAAGCGGTCCCGCCAAAGCCACCAAGGCGCGCCGCTCCGCCACCCGCAAACCGGCGAAGTCCAACCGCCGCTAACCCCTTACTCCCATGGCCAAACATACGCTCATCGCCTACGTGGAAGACGTGCCCGGCGTGCTCAACCGCATCGCGTCGCTCTTCCGCCGCCGCAATTTCAACATCGATTCCCTCACGGTCGGCCGCACCGAGCAGCCGGGCGTGTCGCGCCTCACCGTCGTGGTCGAGGCCACCGACGCCGGCGCCCGGATCGTCGAGGCCAACCTCTACAAGCTGGTCAACGTGCTCCGGGTTGACGACCTGACCCACAAGCCCGCGCTGATGCGCGAACTTGGCCTCGTGAAGGTCCGGGTCACCGCGCAGACCCGCTCCCAGGTGCTGGAACTCACCGAGGTGTTCCGCGCCCGCGTCGTCGACGTGGACGAGGCGACGGTGGTCATCGAGGTCACCACATTACGACAAAAACAGCAGCAGATAATGCCACTGCCGAGCCAACAGAAATGTCAATTTGCCGTGCTACTAAGAGCAAAGTCATAGGACAAGCAATAACTCCAACCACGGAAGCATTTACGATGATATTGGTGAGATTTGAAACTCCAAAAAAGTACGGAGTCGTCAAGGAAAACATTATTACCAGCGCGATTAATACAAGAAGTCGAGCTTGAATGCCCGTAACTCGGAAGTTTTTCAATTTAAATCCCCTATGGCTAGTTTTGTCTACTTCAGAAGTACAGGTAAAGAGAGGATGTCTGCACTAATTGAAATAGAGCAGGCATCCCCTCTTACCTTTCAAGCAGAGTTACTTCTTAACTGGATAGATCTTGTCGATATTTCCCAAGTCCACAACTTCGTGTGTAGTAAGGATTTCTTTTGGAACTTTAA
>JBAXWQ010000183.1:0-6833 GCA_037128315.1 Opitutia bacterium
GAAATACAATCCGGCCCGGCAGCTCCCCGGTGGGCACGTGCACGCTTACCTCGGTCGGTTGGTCCTTGGCCTGCCAACTCCGGCCATCCATGGCCCAGCAGGTGGTCGCCTCATTGAGGGGAAAATAGGTCGGGGTACTAAATATTCGGCGCCCATTCTGCTCCACCTGAAGCAGGCGTTGGGGCGTCTCTGTCGAACTGACTCCCTTCTTGGGGCCAGGGCGGGGCGGTAGATAGACGCTTAAGAGGGCCGACCCGCCATCAAGGGGTCGGTCCGCCCATGTTATCCGCCCCTTATCGAACCAACCCAGAAAGACCGGCTCGGCCGGTGTGGCGCGGCGCCAGATAAGCCCGGTCATCGTCCGGCGGCCCTCCAATTCCCAGCTGAGAAGCACGCCCGAAGTGCCGAGCAGCGTGTCATCCGCTTTGAATGTATACTCCAATATCCCGCTTGAGACCAGGGGCAAGGCCGCGAGGAAGGGCGCAATCTTGATCTCCGTCGGGAACAGCGGGCGGCAGGCGGAGGCGCCGACCAGATTGGCCCCCACCACGATGTCCTGCGAGCTGGTGGGATGCACCGGCAGCGGCGACGCCAATACCTCCCGGCCGTTCCAGGTCACCCGCAGTCCAAGCGGGTGGTTTGGTCGGATGACCTCCGCGGCCGGCTTGCTCCAGGACAGACCGTCATGCGCCGCCGGCATTTCCACCTCGATCGTCTGCCAATCGTCATAGTTCACCGCAAACTCCTCGGAAGTGAACCCGCCCACACCGAAACTGTCATGGAGGAGTTGGATGAATCCAGGTCGGGTCAGATGCACCATCAGCACGTCACAGTTGGGATGGATCCCCACCTGCACCAGCGGCTCAACCAACCCCATGTGCCCGGCCGGCAGTTTCAGGCGCAGGAGCACCCGGCCCCTCCTTTCCTTCAGTTCCGCCAGCCATTCAGCCGCCACCGGCAAATGACGCGCCGGCCCCAAGGGGGCGGTGTAACGGTGCACCTTGCCCTGGCCGCCCACCTGCCAAAAGCCCCAGTGCAGGGTCCAGGGCGCGGCGTTGTGGCTGGGCACATCGCGATCGAAGCGCAGCTGGCCGTCGACGGAGATCCGCAACCGGCGTTTCATGGCCAGCCGTTCGGATTCGGTCCGATCGCCGTACCACGCATGGGTCGGCGGCGGCAGTAGAAAAGCCCCGGAGAACCGGACGAGGGAGGATCGGCTCCGATCGATGGGAAACCACGGGCTGGCCGTTTCGCCGTAGTCCCAATGCTGGTAAATGAAGCGGGCGTTGGATCCGCCGTCTGTTTCCACCCAGATGCCGTCGTCAAACCCGCCCGGTCCGGCAGAAATCAAGACGGATGGTCCCGGCACATCGGACGCGGGCCAGTGCACCTCGATCTCGCGGTCCCCCACCCCGTCCAAGATCCAGGGGGCCAGCCGCCAGAGCGTGCCATCGGCAATGTGGGCGAGCTTCCGGAAATCCCCCGGGGCCGTTTTCGAGAACCAATCGTGAACCTGCATGCTGGCCAGAATGTTGAAGCAGACCGCAACCATCATCCCGATCACGGCGGCACCTCGCACCCAGCGCACGACCCGGCCAGGGGCGCTCAAGCCCACCCCGAAGATCAGCAGGGAGCCCAGGACCAGTGCCGGGTGGAAATCCACCATGTAGCGGTTGGCCCGCACTCCCGTCAGGCAGGTGACCAGCAAATTGACGGCAAACCAGGCCCCCACCGGGGCCACCAGGGTCAGGCTGCGCCGGGACCCGGGGCTTCGTTTCCACCAAGCCCGGGCAAACATGAACACTGCCAGCAAGGTCAAAAGGCCCCAGATCCACTCGCCGTGCGCCTGCTCACGACCGACATAATCCGCCGGTTTGGCCGGTTCCTCAGCGGGCGAGACGAAGGGAAAATATCCACCCAACTGAGGCGCGGCGAAATAGTAGAGCCGGGCATTGTGCCAGAAATTCGCCGCGTGAAACAAATGCACCGGCTTGATCCCGATCTGGTAAGTATGCCCGAACTCCACGACGCGGCCGAATCGGGCCCAATTATATGCCCCCAGCCCGAGGCCGATGATTCCCGCCCCGCATCCGGCCCAGACGAGCAGCACCAACACCCGCCGCCCAAAACGGATGGCCGCATCACGATGCTCCAGCGCCACCACGATGCTCCCCACCAGCAGGGTCAGCAGGGCCGCGGGGGCCAGATTGGGCCGCGAGCCGATCGCCAGACCCATCGCCACCCCGGCGCCCAGCAACCATTTTTTCTGCTGGCGCGATGCCAGCCCGGCGCGGGTCAGCGCCCACAGCCCGATCATGCCGAAGGCCCAACCGGCGAGAATCGCGACTTCGTAGAGCATCGGTCGCCGGAGCGTCGAGGGCACCGCCGTGCAAAGTCCCAGGGCCAGTATGCACATCACGTCCCACCGGAGACCAAGCCGGGGAAAGAATTTCTTCCGCACATCAAGCCACCACCAGACGGAAAACCCGAAGGCCGCCGCGGCAAAAATCAGCGCCGCCCAGCCCTCCGGCAAGTCATGGCCGGTGATGGCCGCACAGGGCCAGTACAAGGCCAGCACCGGGACGACGCCGAAATACAGATAATAGTGGCCTTCGTAGAGACTGGCATCGAGGAGGAACGGGGCCGTGCCGGGCCGCTGTTCCGGAGGCAGCGCCAGCAAATCCGGATGGGGCGTGACCTTCATGTAGAGATGCCCCGACTGAAACCCGTCGACCAGTAGATTGTAATAATCAGCCTGCTGGCCGTGCACCGTGAGCGAGTAGCCGGTGGATTTTACCGTCCAATAATAAAATCCCAGCACGGCCATCATGGTGACCATCACCACCACCGCACGCCGCCGGGAGCCCCACGGGGTTGCGGTCCGGATCGGATCAAGGGAAACGGTCATGGCGATGCGGGTTTGGCCGGGAGGCTGATATTCTCCGGCTGATGCCACTGCTCCAGGTCCAAAATGATGCTGCTGAGTGTCTGCCCGGCCACGGAGGAACCGGCCGGATTTTTGCCCACGACGACCGTGGAGGAGTCCGCCACATAAAAGGGAACCGTTTCATCCCAAAGGTCGCGACCATCCAGTCGGACGTGCAGCCGACCCTGCTGAATCGGCGGATTTTTTGCGGCATCCAACCGAGCCAACGCCGGCCACTCGACCTCCAGGGCATGCACGCCTCCAGCCGCCCACGCAAATTCGGGGCTCTCGCGACTGCCATAGCCCCAATGGTCATAAATCAAACGTGCCTTGCCCTCCCCCCGCCAGTCGATGGCGAGGGTGTCGGCCGCCCCGGCCACCCCCGTCGCCAGCACGGGCTCCATCCCGGTTCCGCGGTCCAGCATCTTGATCCGCAAGCCGGCAAAAGGCCCCTTCTGCCAGGCCGCGGGGGCCGGCAGCCGCGTCCATGTATTCACCCGACCCCGGAATTCAGGGGTCGCCGCATTCGAACCGATCGGATTACCCGCCACCGTGATCGGCGGATGCGCCGCGAGGGTCACCGGCACATGCTGCCACCACACCGGCCGGTCGTTCAGCCAGACCACGAGGTTGTCGCGCAGGATGTCCAGCGGGGTACCTTGCGGAAATTCCAGCAACGAGCCCAGGCGGATGCGGAAGAGGCCGGTACGGTCTTCCGGCAACGTCATGGGACGACTTTCAACGATGCCACTACCCCAGCTTTCATGAAGCAGTGTAAACGTCTGCCTATCGTTATTCAGGCGCAATGCCAGCAGATCGGCCTGGCCCGGCCGGCCGGCTGTGACCAGGGGCTGGGGCCGGCCTTGCTCCAGCACGAGTTCCTTCATGGGTGAGGCGGGAGGCAGTTCCGCCCGGGGAAAGCTCAGGTGCAGCACCACATCACCGCCCCCGCGAGTATCAGTCAGCGTACGAGGCAGACCGGTACGGTGCACCTGACTAAGTGTGCCGGTGAATCGCGGTTCCCGCCCCTCGCGCTGGTCGTGACCGATTTGCACTTCCGCGGGAGAAATTTCCACAGGCACCTGATAGTCGTCGAAGATGACGCGACCATCCAGTTCGACGCGCAACCATTGGGCATGCCAGGCGATCTCCCGCGGGCTCCAGGACTGCAGCCACGGATGGCCGGCTGGTGGATAGAGCGAGCCAGATTCCAGGCGCAGGTGGTACAAATGACCCGGTTCCACGGGAATCGCCGGGCTTAGCCGCGGCTCCGTTTTCTCCGGAGACTCGAAGCCCAGTTGCATGAAACCGGGCCGCACATACTGGACAAATAACGTCTGGATTTCACCCGGGTGGGTTCCGGCCACAACCAAAGGCTCGCGCACCGCCGGCGGGTGGGCCGGGATCAACATGTCCATTTCCAACGGACCCTGTGGTTCGCCCCGCCATTCCTCCCACCAGGCAACGGGGGTGTTGAACACCTGCGCGAGCGCCACGTAGGCGTCGGGATTACGGTACCGCAGGACGCCGTGCAACCGGACGCTGGCGCAGAAGGCCAGGACGGCGCTTGCGAGCATCAAGGTCCCCATCAGTCCACGCGCCAGCCATCGCCCCCAACGCCACGACCGCAGCCACCACTCGGCGGTGGCCCAGCCCAGCAGACCGAGTAGCAGCCACCAGGGCAAAAAATCCGCCGTGTACCGCGCCACCGCCGTGTTGAAGCAAAGCAAGATCGCGGTTGTGCCAATTGCGATCGTGGCCAGACCGGCGCCGAACGCCATCAACCCGCCCCCATCTCCCGCCGGCCGGCGACGCCAAGCGGCGAGCAGCCACGATGGCAGCGCCAGCGTAAGCCATAGAACTGGCGAGAGCGTGAGCGCGCCGAAAACATACTCACAGGTGTAGTAGTTGAGCGGCTGCGCCGGGGCCCCCGCTTGCCGGACAAAGGGGAAATATCGGTCCCACTGCGGCATCCGCCAAAAATACATCTCCCAGTTGAACCGGGCGAAACCCAAATCGAAGTGCACCGCCTTGGCCTCATAACGGGAAGTCAGCTGATAATTCAGCCCGAATTCAGTCAGTTGGCCGAATCGCGCATAATTGTAGGAGAGCAACGCCGCCACCACCAGGGCCAGCGGCGCACCCGCCATCAGCGCAACGGCTCCGGCCCGGCGAAACGCGCCCCGCACCCCGTCGGTCGCATAACTTCGCCAGCCCAAGGCTATCACCATGCAGGCCAGACCGCCGCCCGCCACCACCAGGGTCGGGCGCGAACCCACCGCGAGTCCCAGAAAAAGTCCGGCCGCCGCCAGCCAGCCCGCCGACCGGCGGGCCTGGAGGGCGAGGTAGGTGGCGCTGACCGAGGCCGCGAGATAGAATTGCCCGGCCGCAATGGGCAATTCCCAGAAATGCGCCCGCCGGGCCAACATTAGGAGCCCCCCGGCCAGACCTAGCACCAATATCCCGCCAACCTTGGTCAGTAGGCTGGCTTGGGGAAAATGATCACGCAGCAGCCGCAGCCACAGCCAGGCCAGCACCCAAAAGGCGCCGAGACAGAAAGTGATCAGGGCATAAACCATCGGAAGGTCCATTCCGGTGAGAGCCCGGAACGGCCACATGAGCGTCACCGCCGGCACAACGCCAAAATAGAGGTAGTATTTTCCGTTGTAGTAGCTGGTGTCGGACAAAACCCGCAGGCCGGCCGGCCGGCCGGCCGGATCCCACGGATTCGCCAGCTGCTTCAAATCATCCGGCACGGTGACATCCATGGCCAGGCTGCCCTTGTGGAAGCCGTGCACCAGGAGATTGTAATGGTCGTCATGGTCCGGTCCGAGCGGAGGAAATTCCCCTTTGCCCAGCGCGGTCCAAGCCAGCAGCACGGATACGGCGACCACGGTCAGGAGGCACCCCAACCGCTGCCAGGCGGCGGAGGTGGTATCCTGCGCCACGGCTGCGACGCCCTGGCGAAAGACCCGCAACTGGAGGAAGAGAAAGCTTGCCGTCATCTGGGCGATATTTGCCACCCCCGCAGCGAACCAGGCTTTCCAGCCGAGGACATGCAGGCACAGCACAAATACCGGCCACTGGATGAGAAAGGTCACGACCACCGTATAAAGATATTCGGCCACGTGCCGGCCGCTCGTCGCCCGCCGGTCGCGAAAAGTCCACTTCTTGTTCAGCAGAAAATGGAGCACGAGCGCCGGCGGATAGGCCGCGAAAAACGCCGCCTGGGGCGACCAGATGCGGCCAAACAGCCAGTTCAGCAGCATGAAGCAAAACATCACGATCACCCCCACCAGGCCGAAGCGGACCAACCGTCGGATTGACTCGGATTGCAGCATCAAGCTGACAGGAGATGCGCGGGCCGGTAGGGTGACAAGAATCAAAACCTGCGCCTGCGCACAGGGGACGAGAACAGGATTATTGGCACAGTAAACCAGCCCCGGAGCCAGCCTGGGGCAATGGACCCATTACGAGTAATACCAGTGTCCCTTTGAATCAGGATTTTAGGTAGGGGCCTCTGCCCTCAACGGCCTTTCACGTTTGTGAGGCGATTGAGGGCAATCGCCCCTACCGCCCGAGCCGAGCCTAAAGTCCAAAGGGATCATGGTATCAATCCCTGCACTTTCCTTTCCCGCCATGGCCAAGTCTCGACAAATCCGGTCGCTCCACCCAAAAGTAATTTTTCATGTCTCCACCCGCCCGCCCGCTTCGCTTTGCCATCATCGGTTGCGGCCTCATCGGCCGCAAACGCGCCGCCCGGCTGCCCGCCGGCACGCTGGCCTATGCCTGCGATCTGGATGCGGCGCGGGCCACCGACTTGGCCGCCACCGTCCCCGGGTGCCGCGCAACCACGGACTATCGCGAAATCCTGGCTGATCCGGCGGTAGAGGCAGTGATCGTCTCT
>JBAXWQ010000184.1:0-6824 GCA_037128315.1 Opitutia bacterium
GTTTGTCATCCTGAGCGGAGCGAAGGATCCATGGCATCGAAGGCCATAGCGCGCGCGAACGCATGGATTCTTCACTTCGTTCAGAATGACAGGAGTCTGATCGTGGGTCGGTTTGAATACACGCCCGCGAACATTTCAGGTTCAAATGGACGCTTCGCCCATTGCTGGTCGAATCAGGATGCCGTGTGGCGGCCGTCGCATGCCGCGCTGTAGTGCTGCAAAGGCGGGTCCCGGCCTGTCGGGTCGCAAGTGATGGGTGCGGGTAGCTCATGGCCGCTACGGCAAGCGCCGGTAATTTTCGCCGCAGTAGGTCAGCGTGTTCTGGTCCACGACTTCGATGGCACCGCCGGGCTGATCCGTCGCCATCACAAGTTTGGCTCCGCTGCGACCCAGGACAACGGAGGCATAAACGAGGCTGGGGGCGGTGACCGCATTCAGCTCGAACAGCTTCACCTCTCGTTCCGAGATGAAGACAATCCCGTGGTGCCCGGGTTGGTTGCCCGTCAGATAGACGCCCGTCAGTTTCGGCCGCAGCTCTCCGATCTCGGCCGCCGTCACCGGCACGAATGGCACCGGGCCGGTGGCTGGCCCCCGGTCCAGGTGCAGGAAGATAATTCCGCCGAGCAGGACAAGCGCCACGGCTCCCAGGGCCAGCAGGAGCGGCTTGCTGGCCGGGCGGGCGAGCCGGGGCGGCGGCGGCAGCGGCAGGATCGCTTCCGCCGCGGCCAGCGTCTTTTGGTCCGCCAGGGCGCGGCGGCCTGCCGCCGCCGTGCCATCCAGTTCCGCGATCATCTCGTCCAAGGTGAGCACATGGGCGGGCAATTCGGGCTGCAGGGCATCATGCAGCATGAGTCGCTTCTCCCCGGTGCGAATCACGTAGCGCTCGTGCCGGACCCGCACGCGGATTTCCGGGGCCGCCATGGCGTTTTCAATCGCATCAAGCTCCCGGAAATTCTGCAGCAGGGCCCGCAGGGCCTCCGTGGTCAGGCGCGGCCGCTCCAGGCTCTCCAGCGATTCGCCCGCCGAGCGCGCGTCCGCGGTCAGGTTGATGAGCGAGACGTTATACATGGGAACTCACGGTTTGACGGCCTCCACCAGGTAGATCGGCCAGCCATTGAACCCGGTGCGGAAGCGACCGGTCGCGAGATTGCCATCATCCAACTGGCGGTCGATATACCGCAAATCGGCCTGGGTCAGGGTCAGCGGAAAGCTGGGCGCAAAGGCCGTGAGCGTCACCGCGCCCGCCCCGCCCCACTCGCGCCCCGGCCGGACCCCGGCCGGATCGGGCTTCACCCAACCGTAGCTGCCGCCGAAGGGAGAGCGTTGTGACCAGTTCGTCGCCTTGAGCGCATCCGCCAGGGGCGGCGGCAAGGCCAGGCCCTCCCCCGTCGAGGGCGGCCAGCTCTGCCGCTGCTGGAAATAGTCCGCATGGATCGCAGCAAAGTCCCGCAGATCCGCGACGACCTGGTCGCAATTCCGCCGCTGCAGAACCCGGCCGGCGAGGGTAAAGCTGAGGCCCAGGACCAGCGCCACCACGAGCAGCATCAGGGCCACTTCGAGGAGGACGAAGCCGGGGGCAACGCGGAATGCCGGTACCGTAGCGGCAGGCGACTCGGCCTGTCGGGTTTGACGCGGTCCCCCGATCCCACAGGCACGGAGGCCTGTGGCTACGCGAACGGATTGCCCCGTAGCGACAGGCGTCCCTGCCTGTCGGGTTTCGCGCGTTCCCCCGATCCCACAGGCAGGGACGCCTGTGGCTACGGGGAAGGCCGGCGAATAAATAGTGGCGATATTTTGCATAGACAGCCCGGTCAGATATCCGGTCGCTGACCGACGCAGTCTACACGGTAATGACTCGCGGCACTGTGCATTTTTTGCCCTTTATCCAGCGGTAATTCAAACTCCCCGGATCCGCGAACCGACCTGGGCTGGTCGGAGCGAAAACAAGGAAATGCTGGCCAAGAAAAGCGCGGGAAAATAACCGGCAGGCCGGACCTCACGTCGCCACCTCAAAGGCGGTGTTCTGCTCGATCTCATCAATGGTGGTGAGCCCGAGCAGGACCTTTTTCAGCCCGTCATAGCGCAGGCTCCGGTAGCCGACCTTGGCGGCGGCCTCGGCAATTTCCTGGCCGCTGCGGCCCGCGCTGATGAGCATGCGGATCTCCTCGGTCATGAGGACAAACTCATGGAAGGCGATGCGGCCCTTGTAGCCGGTGCCGCGGCAGGCCGGACAGCCCCGGCCGCGATAAAACGGCACCTCGGTCAGGCCCTCGTCCTTGAAATATTTCCGCAGCGTTTCGAGCGGCGGATAGTAGGCCTCCTTGCAGGACTCGCAGATGCGCGCCGCGAGCCGCTGCGTCAGGATGCCGGTGATGGACGGCGCGACCATGTAGGGCGCCACGCCGATCTCCAGCAGCCGCACAATGGCCTGGACGGCGGTGTTGGTATGGAGCGAGGCGAAAACCAGGTGTCCGGTCAGGGCGGCCTCGGCGGCGATCTTCGCGGTCTCCAGGTCGCGGACCTCGCCGATCAAAATCACGTCCGGGTCCTGGCGCAGCAGGGCCCGCAAAATGGTGGAAAACTTGAGATCGATGTGGCTGTTGACCTGGCTCTGGTTCACGCCCGCCAGCTGAATCTCGATCGGGTCCTCGATGGTGGAAATGTTGACCTCGGGGTTGTTGATCTCATGCAGCGCCGCGTAGAGCGTCGTGGTCTTGCCGGAGCCGGTGGGGCCGGTGACAAAGATGATCCCGCTGGGATTTTTGACGAGGCGCTTGAACGGCTGGAGGATCCGCTGGGAGACCATCATCTTCTCCAGGGTGAGCAGGGTCTTCTGGCCGGCCATGGCCAGGATCCGCACGACCAGCTTCTCGCCGTAGGCGGAGGGGATGGTGGAAACCCGGAAGTTCGCCGTATGGCTGCCGACCGGCATGGAGAAGCGTCCATCCTGCGGGAAGCGGGTTTCCGAGATATTCAGGGAACTCAGGATCTTGACCCGGCAGATGAGCGCCTGGTGGATCTTGCGGGAATAGGTGGCGATCTCGCGCAGGTTGCCGTCAATGCGGAAGCGGATCCGGCACAGGGTCTCCTGGGCCTCCACGTGGATGTCCGTGGCGCGCTCCCGCAGGGCAAAATAGATGACCTCGTTGAGGATCTTGATCATGGACTCGGTCTCGGCGAGCTCGGCAATGGTGCCGGCGGGCAGGTCGGACCGGTCGAACAGGCCGGATTTGGCGAGTTCGCTGAGGCTTTCCTCAAGGTTTTTTTCCGTGCAGTAATGGATGTTGATCGCCGCGGCCAGATCGAGCGGCATGGCAAAGACCGGGCTGACCTTCGCCCCGATGATCTTTTCCATCCGCTGGACCAGCGCGGTGTCGCCGGGATCGGCCATCGCCATCGTCAGCACCTTGTCCACCACGTAGAGCCCCATCACGTTGGTTTTCCGGGCCACCTCGGGGGGAATCAGGGCCACGGCCTCGTCCGTGACGATCGAGGCGTAGATGTCGACGGCGGCGACGCCGAAGGTGTCCGCCCAAAAGCGGCAGGCGACCTCCCGCGGCAGGATTTTCTCATCGATGACCCCCTGGACGAGTTCGAGGGTGGGGCCGAGGCGCGCCTCCAACGCGGCGAATTCGGCCTGGCGGTCAAAGTCCGGGTGCGAGTAGACGCGATCGTGAAAGCTGTTATTTTTTCTTGGCATGGGATTTTGCCTTCGATTTGAAGAGTTTCTTGATCTCCTCGCTTTCCATTTTTTCGTTGGCGAAGACGGCCGCCGCGCGCTCGATCTTCACTTCGGCGAGCAATTCGGGCAGGGAATAGCGGACCTCGGCCGCCACCATGGGGGTCGAGTCGGTCAGCGCGGTGGTGGCTGCTGGTTTTTCACTCATGGTCTTCAGGGGGTTGGCTCCGTCGGTTTGGCCTCGTCCGCAAATAATTCGCGCAGGGCGCTGGCAATCTCCTCCTTGGGTGTGTCCTTCCGGATGTAGCCCGCCGCGTCCAGCGCCAGCGCCTCCTCGATCGTTTTCCGGTTCACGAGCGAGGTCAGCATGACGACCACGCACGCGGGATCGATTTGCTTCAGCTGCCGCAAGGTCTCCATGCCATCCATGATGGGCATGTTGATATCGAGCAGCACCAGGTCGGGCTTCTCGCGCTGATAGACCGCCAGGGCTTCCTCGCCGTTGCTGGCCTCAAACAGGGGGCCGGTGCTGATCTGGCGCAGGATCAGGCTGACATATTTGCGGATGTGGGGCTCGTCGTCGACGAGGAGGATTTTTGCGCTTTTGATCATGAGGGGAGGGGAAGGGAGACGCGCCACTCGCAACCGCCGGCGGGAAGATTGGTCGCGGTGATTGAGCCCTGCAGGGCCTGGACGATCTTGAGGCAGATGGCCAGACCCAGCCCGGTGCTTTTCTCGCCGGCGGTGGGCTGGGCGGAGAGCCGGCTGAAGTCCTTGAACAGCTTGTCCCGGTCGGCGTCCGCGATGCCCGGGCCCATGTCCTGGACGCAGAAGCCCCCCTGCCCCAGGGCCGGAGCCAGGAACAGGCCAACCCGGATGGTGGAACCGGGCGGGGAGAACTTGATGGCGTTGCTCAGCAGATTGTCGACGACCTGCCGCAGCTTGTTGGCGTCGACCATCAGGGCGGGGACCTTGCAGCTGGTATCGTAGATGATCCGGGTCTGCTTCTTGGCCGCATCGAGCTTCATCTGCGCGATGGATTGGCTGATCGGCTCCCCGATCTGATGCCACGCGCGGTGCAGCTTCAGTTCGCCGGCCTCAATCGTGGCCACATCCAGCAATTCGTTCACCAGGTCGATCATGCCCACGGCGGCGGTGTGCATGGTGGCGACCAGATCCAGCTGATCGGTGGTCATCGGCCCCACCGCGCCTTCCTGCAGGAACTCGGTCAGGCCGCGGATGGTGGCGAGCGGGCTGCGCAGGTCATGCGCGGCCATGCCCAGGAATTTGTTCTTGGCGGCGTTCGCCCGGGTGAGCTCCTCCATCAGGAGCCGATTCTGGACGTGGACGCGAATCCGCGCGAGCGCCTCCTTGGCCCGGACCGGCTTGGGCAGGTAGTCGACCCCGCCGGCATCCAACCCCTCGAGCACATCGGCCGCCTCGGTCTTGGCGGTGACAAAGATGATGGGGGCGCAGGCGGCCCCGTAGCGCCGCTTGAGCTCGCGGCAGGTGTCGAAGCCGCTCAGCACGGGCATCATCACGTCGAGCAACACCAGATCAGGCGGGGATTCCCCATAACGGGCGAGGGCCGCCTCGCCGGAATCGGCCTCGATGACCGTGAATCCAGCCGACTGGAGGATTTGCTGCAGAATTCTCCGATTCAGGGACTGGTCGTCGACGACCAGAATCTTGCGCCCCTTCAGGTCGGAAGGGAGCGCCGGCAACGCGCCGGGAATGGGATCCCCGGCACGATCAAGCCCGGCCGGATTCGCGGGGGCCGCCCCACCCGGCAGCGACTTCGGCGGGGCCGGGAGTTGGCCAGTGTGTTCATGCTGCCCCTTCATGAACTGAGCATCGAATACTCTCGCGGCGAGTGCGACAATCATTTCTGTGCATTTTTTGGTTGAACGTGCGCGTCCGCTGACGCGAGTGCCCGGAAAGGGTTTGGCCGGAAAAATACGCCTAAGGCGGAATCATTCAGTTGAAGGTGGAGCGGGTTGACCCCAACACGCTGGTTGGGGTGCGGACGCCCTGAAGCGCGCTGAGGTCAGCACGCTCCACCTATATTAGTGCGGCCGTTTTCGAGTGAAATGCGGCTCAACTGCTTGACTCCGCCTGAGGCAAAACCCGCCCTGCGCTTATTGCCGTCACGCTGTCTGAGTTCTTGGCCTCGGCGGCAGATATGCTCCCGATCCTTGGCCACGAAAAACACAAAATATGCGACGGCACGAGTCGCTCTCAAGGCGCCTACCCGCCTTCGCTTGGCAGCTCCGGCGCGGCTCCCGGTTGGTGACGGGCCGGCCGAAGCCTTGGCGAAGGCGGGTAGGCGCGCGGTAATCATTCGACTCTGGTCATGACCGGTTTCGTGTTTTTCGGGGCGACTCCTCCCCCGCCTACTTCCGCTGTCGGTCCGCCAGGGCGCGGGCGACCTCGGCGGCGAAGAAGGGTCCGCGGTAGATCAAGCCCGTGTAGAGCTGCACCAGCGTCGCCCCGGCGTCCATTTTCTCGCCGGCGCCGGCCTCGTCCATGATGCCGCCGACGCCGATGATGGGCAGGCGACCCGCCGTGGCCCGCGCGATGTAGTTGATGATCTCGGTTGAGCGGCGCCGCACCGGCGCACCGCTGAGCCCGCCGGCCTGGTTGGCGTTGGCCAGGGCCCCGGGCCGGGCCAGGGTCGTGTTGGTGGCGATGATGCCGTCCAGCTTGAGCTCATCGATCACCCCGAGGGCGGCGTCGATCTGCGGGAAGGAAAGGTCGGGCGCGATCTTCAGCAGCAGGGGCCGGCGGACCTGGCCGGCCCGGACGCGGTTTTGGTTGGCGGCCACCAGCGCGGCGAGCAGGGGTTTGAGCCAGGCGGCGTCCTGCAGCTCGCGCAACCCGGGGGTGTTCGGGCTGCTGACATTCACCACAAGGTAATCGGCATGGTCCGCCAGCAGATGAAAGCTGCCCAAATAATCCGCCGTCGCCTGCTCGAGGGGCGCGACCTTGCTTTTGCCGAGGTTGATGCCGAGGGGAATCCGGCGCCGGCCCGGGCCGGGCAGCCGGGCCAGGCGGGCGGCCAGGGCCGCGGCCCCGGCGTTGTTGAAGCCCATGCGATTGATCACCGCCTGCTCGGCGGGATAGCGAAAGGCCCGCGGCCGGGGAT
>JBAXWQ010000185.1:0-6819 GCA_037128315.1 Opitutia bacterium
GCTGACGCTGGGCACGGTGCAGCCCATGATCATGAGCACCCTGCACCAGATCACACCGCACGCCTTGCATGGTCAGGCGCTGGGCCTGCGCCTTGTCAATGCACGCGAGCATGCGCTTGTAGTCCTGCGGCAGGACCTTGACGAACTTCGGCACACTGGCCGCCCAGGTGTCGAGCACCTGCCTGGCCCGTGGGCTCTTCGTGTAGTCGTAGTGCCTCTCGATCAGGAGGCGGAGCGCCTCAATCTCAGCCTTGGTCTCGAGCTTCTCGAGGCCGACCATCTGCGTGTTCGAGCGCGAGGCGAAGTCGCCGGCCTCATCGAGCACATAAGCCGTGCCGCCGGACATGCCGGCCGCGAAGTTGCGGCCGGTGGTGCCGAGGACAACGACGCGTCCACCGGTCATGTATTCGCAGGCGTGGTCGCCCACGCCCTCGACGACGGCGTCGACGCCGGAGTTGCGGACGCCAAAGCGTTCGCCGGCCCGGCCGCGCAGGTAGAGCTCACCGCCGGTGGCGCCATAAAGCGCGACATTGCCGACGATGATGTTGTCCTCGGACTTGAACGTGGAATCGACCGGCGGATAGATGATGATCTTGCCGCCGGACAGGCCCTTGCCGACGTAGTCGTTGGCATCGCCCTCGATCGAGAATGTCATGCCCTTGGTCATGAAGGCGCCAAAGCTCTGGCCGGCCGAGCCCTTGAAGCGGATGCGGATCGTGTCCTCGGGCAGGCCGGCGGCACCGTGCTTCTTGGTCACCTCGTAACTGGTGATGGTGCCGACGACGCGGTTGACGTTGCGGATCGGGAGCTCGATGACGACCTTCTCCTTGCGCTCGATGGCGGGGGCGCAGAGGTCGAGGAGCGTCGTGATGTCGAGCGACTTGTCGATGCCGTGGTCCTGCTTGATCGAGCAGAAGCGGCCCACCTCGGGCCCGACATCGGGCTGGTAGAGGATCTTGGAGAAATCGAGCCCCTTGGCCTTCCAGTGGGTGATGGCCTTCCGCGGCTCGAGGCGGTCGGTGCGGCCGACCATCTCCTCGATGGTGCGGAAGCCCAGCTGCGCCATGAGCTCGCGGAGCTCGGTGGCGATGAAGGTCATGAAGTTCACCACATCCTCAGGCTTGCCGGCATACTTGGCGCGGAGCCGCGGGTCCTGGGTGGCGATGCCGGCGGGGCAGGTATTGAGATGGCAAACGCGCATCATGATGCAGCCCGTGGCGACGAGCGGCGCGGTGGCGAAACCGAACTCCTCGGCGCCGAGCAGGGCGGCGATCATGACGTCCCGGCCCGTCTTGAGCTGACCGTCTGTCTCGACGGCGATGCGTGAGCGCAGGTTGTTCAGCACGAGCGTCTGGTGGGTCTCGGCCAGGCCGAGTTCCCACGGCAGGCCGGCGTGCTGGATGGAGGTCTGCGGCGAGGCGCCGGTGCCGCCGTCATAGCCGGAGATGAGGACCACGTCCGCGTGCGCCTTGGCGACGCCGGCGGCGATGGTGCCGACGCCGACCTCGGAGACCAGCTTCACGCTGATGCGGGCGTGCCGGTTCCCGTTCTTGAGGTCATGGATGAGCTCCGCCAGATCCTCGATGGAATAGATGTCATGGTGCGGCGGTGGCGAGATGAGCCCCACGCCCGCGGTGGTGTGGCGGGTCTTCGCGACCCATGGGTAAACCTTGGAGCCGGGGAGCTGGCCGCCCTCGCCGGGCTTGGCGCCCTGGGCCATCTTGATCTGGAGCTCGCGGGCATTGACGAGGTATTCGCTCGTGACGCCGAAGCGGCCGGAGGCGACCTGCTTGATGGCGGAGTTCTTGGAATCGCCGTTGGCCATCGGCGTGAAGCGGTCGGCGTCCTCGCCACCCTCCCCCGTGTTGGACTTGCAGCCGATGCGGTTCATCGCGATGGCGAGCGTCTCATGGGCCTCCTTGGAGATGGAGCCATAGGACATGGCGCCGGTCTTGAGGCGTTTCATGATGGCCGCGACAGTCTCGACCTCCTCGATCGGCACGGGCGTGCTGGCCTTGAAGTCGAGCAGGCTGCGCAGCGTGCAGAGCGAGCGCGCCTGCTCGTTCACCAGCTTGGTGTAGACGCGGAAGGCCGCGAGATTGCCGGTGCGGACGGACTTCTGCAGGGCGTGGATGGACTCGGGCGTAAACAGGTGCCCTTCCCCGTCGTTGCGCCACTGGTAAAGGCCGCCGGAGGGCAGCACATGGCTGTCGACGCGCCGGCTCGGATAGGCGGCGTGGTGGCGGAGCAGGACCTCCTGGGCGATGACGTCGAGGCCGATGCCACCGACGCGCGAAGGAGTCCAGGTGAAGTAATGATCGATGACATCCTGGCGAATGCCGAGCGCCTCGAAGACCTGGGCGCCGCGGTAGCTCTGGATGGCGGAGATGCCCATCTTGGACATGACCTTGATCACCCCCTTGGAGCCGGCCTTCACGAAGTTCTTGCAGGCGGTCTTGTGATCGATGCCCGTGAGCACGCCTTCGCGGATCATGTCGTCGATCGTCTCGAACGCCACGTAGGGATTGATCGCGCTGGCCCCGTAGCCGATGAGCAGGGAGAAATGGTGTACTTCGCGGGCCTCGCCGGTCTCGATGATGAGGGAGACGCGGGTGCGCAGGCCTTCGCGGATCAGGTAGTGGTGCAGGCCGGCCACCGCGATGAGCGCGGGGATCGGCGCGTAGTCCTTGGTGACGCCGCGGTCGCTGAGGATGAGCACGTTCACCTCGTCCTCCTCGATCATGCGGCGGGACATGATGAACAGCTCCTCCATGGACTTCGCGAGGCCCTTCTCACCGCGGGCGGTGCGGAAGAGGATGGGCAGTACGCCCATCTTGAGGCCGGGCAGGTCGGTGCGGCGGATCTTGGCGAATTCCTCGTTGGTCAGGATCGGCCACTTCAGTTCGACGCGACGGCAGGCGGTCGGCTGCGGGTTGAGGAGGTTGCCCTCAGAACCGAGGCGGGTCTCGGCGGAGGTGATGATCTCCTCGCGGATGCAGTCGATGGGCGGGTTGGTGACCTGCGCGAAGAGCTGCTTGAAATAATCGTAGAGGAGGCGCGGCTTGTTGGAGAGCACGGCCAGGGCGGCGTCGTTGCCCATCGAGCCGATGGCCTCAACCCCGTCCTTCGCCATCGGGGCGATGATGATGCGCTCGTCCTCGTTGGAGTAACCGAAGGCAATCTGGCGCTGCAGAAGGGTCTCGTGATCCGGCTGCTCGACCATGGGTGCCTCGGGCAGGTCGCTGAGGTGGACGAGATGGGCGTCGAGCCACTCACGGTAGGGCCGGGCGTTGCAGATCTCCTGCTTGAGCTCCTCGTCCGGGATGATGCGACCCTGCTCGGTGTCGACCAGAAACATGCGGCCCGGCTGGATGCGACCCTTCTCGACGATGTCGGCGGCCGGGAAGTCGAGCACGCCGGCCTCGGAGGCGACGACCACGAAGCCGTCCTTGGTAACATAATAGCGCGACGGGCGCAGGCCATTGCGGTCGAGGATGGCGCCGATCTGCTTGCCATCGGTGAACGCGATGGCCGCGGGGCCGTCCCACGGCTCCATCAGGCAGGAATGGTACTGGTAGAAGGCGCGGCGGTCGTCGGCCATTGTCTCGTGATTGGACCACGGCTCGGGAATCATCATCATCATCGCATGCGCCAGCGGGCGGCCGGCGAGGACGAGCAGCTCGAGCGTGTTGTCGAACATCGACGAGTCGCTCCCGTGCGGGTTGATGATGGGAAGGATCTTTTTGATGTCGTCGCCAAAAGCCTCGCACTCAAACAGGGCCTGGCGGGCATGCATCCAGTTGATGTTGCCGCGAAGGGTGTTGATCTCGCCGTTGTGGGCGATGTAGCGGTACGGATGGGCGCGCTCCCAGCTCGGGAAGGTGTTCGTGCTGAAACGCGAGTGCACGATGGCCAGGGCCGTCTCCATCGCCGGATGGGAAAGATCGGGGAAATATTCCGCCAGCTGCGTCGTGAGCAGCATGCCCTTGTAGACCAGAGTCTTCATCGAGAGGCTCGCGATGTACCAGGTCTCGGAGCCCGCGATGGTGGAAGTGCGGATGTCGGAATAAGCGCGCTTGCGGATGACGAAGAGCTTGCGCTCGAAGGCAAGGTCGTCGGTCACGCCCGGGCCGCGGCCGATGAAGACCTGGCGCAGAAACGGTTCGCAGGAAAGCGCGGTGTCGCCGAGCGCCGCGCTGTTGGTCGGCACCGTGCGCCAGCCGAGGAACACCTGGCCTTCGGACTGCACCACCTGCTCGAATTTCTCCTCCACCTTGCGGCGGACGGTGGGATTGCGCGGCAGGTAGACGAGGCCGCAGCCGTATTCGCCGGCCGCGGGCAAGGTGATGCGGGTCGACTTGCAGGCCTCCGTAAAGAACTTGTGCGGCATCTGGAGCAGCACGCCGGCGCCGTCGCCGGTGTTGATCTCGCTGCCGCTGGCGCCGCGATGATCGAGATTGATCAGGACCTGCAGGGCGTTGCGCAGGGTCTGGTGGGATTTGCGTCCCTTCATATCCACCACGAAACCCACGCCGCAGGCGTCATGCTCAAACCACGGATCATAAAGGCCCTGCTTCGCGGGACGCCCGGTCAGGGAGGAAACGGCGGGGCGGGCGGCGGCAGGTAGCGGGGGTGTCGTTGGGTTGCTCACTGGTGGTGGTTTCGGTGGGGAGAAAATGGAGCTATTAGTATGCCACACCTCGGGCAGATCGCTGGTTACTATCCGCGGCGCGGGAGGACAATCAACGCGGGTCCGGGCCGGTGCTTGCAATCATGTTTTTTGCCCGGTCGCCGGGGTAAACCCGGCCAGACTCCGTCAGCAGAGGGGGGCGCGTCCCAGAGCCGTTAGGCATGAAGCCTGTCATAAGACCCGGCAAACCACCATCACGCGCTCCGGCGGGCCATTTCGGCGCCAAATCCGGCCCCCCACCACCTGGACTCGCTTTGAAACGAACTCCTCAGGGATATGTAATATTTTGTTTGCTACCCACCAGCCTTTGGGGTCTTTTCGCCCTTCTTCCGGGAGTAAGCCGGAGCCGGAAATCGGGGCGTAGCTTAGCCTGGTAGAGCGCTTGCTTCGGGAGCAAGAGGTCGCGAGTTCGAATCTCGCCGCCCCGACCATTTTTCGAATATCCCGGGAGACGCCGGGGAGCCCGGCTCGATCAGTAGGCTCGACCGCCCGGCGGGACCATTTCGGCCCAGGCTGCGGTTTAGTGTACCTCTTCAAATTCCGCTGAACCTTGTAGCGGCAGGCGTCTCTGCCTGCCGGTTCGGAAATTCACGCAAACCCCACAGGCAGGGACGCCTGTGGCTACGAGAAAGCAATCCCGGCTTTGAATACGTCCCTAGACCGCGAGAAACGGGTTAAAGCGGCGTTCATTGGCCGCCGTGGTCAGCGGACCGTGGCCCGGGGCAATGATGGTGTCATCGCCGAGCAGCGCCAGGATGCGCCGGGAATGCGTGAGCTGCCGCTGGCAGCAGAAATACCCGCCGCCCAAAGATCCGGCGAAGATCAGGTCGCCCGAAATGAGCAGGGCCGGTCCTTTCACCCCGGTGGTGGCGCGCACCAGGTAGCAGTTGTGCTCCGCGGCATGACCCGGCGTATGGTAGGCAGTCACGGCAATCCGATCATATTGCACGGTCTCGCCCTCCCCCAGACCGTGGCATTGCGGCCAGCGGCCGCTCGGCGGTCCATAAAACTCGGCCAGTCCGGTTTCCTGGAGGACGACGTCAAGGCCCCCGATGTGCTCGGCCTCGTAGTGGGTCACAAAGACCGACTCAATTTGCTGGATGCGGGCGGGCCAGGCCCGGTGCAACTCGGCATGGCTGGCTCCGGTATCAAACAGGATGGCGGTGTCGCCGCCGGTGGAGACGACGTAGGCGTTGGCCACGCCGACGCCGTAGGGCATCCGCAAGGGGTGCACGCAGAACGGCAGACCGCTGAGTTCGGCCGGCGGGTAGGCGCCCTGCGCGAGGGCATTCAATCCGACTTCGTTCAGGTCCAGCACCCGGGCCAGGCGGCTGAGCTCGGCTTGGGTCAGTTCCGGGCGATAATCCATCGCATCCTGGATGCGACTGACGGCCACACCGCTGGCCTTCGCCAGATTTTCCACGGTCAGGGCAGCGTGCCGCGCCGCTTTCTCCAGCACATCGCCGAGTTCGTCTTCGAGGGCCGGCTTGTCGAGGGAGGGTTGCATGGGGGGAAGGTATGTCCAAAAGCGGAAAAACAGAAAGACCGAACCATCGAACCATTTTACAGGAGGCCGCAGAGAGCGCGGAGAGAACCAACCTGTCCGGACCCTCTGCTGCCTCTGTGTTCTCCTGTAAAAATCATGGCTTTTGATTTGTCCCTGTAAATATGGATTCCCTTCCAACCGGGAATCTCCCACGTTTTTCCCATGGATGCCGTACAACAAGAGGTCACCGACATTTTCCTGCGCACCAAGGCCCTCCTCCAGGGCCATTTTGTCCTGCGCTCCGGGTTGCACAGTGGGCATTTCTTCCAGTGCGCGCAGGTCTGCCAGGACATGCCCGCCGTCGAGCGGCTCGGGGCCCTGTTGATGCAGCGACTCGGTGGACTGGCCTTTGATACCGTCCTGGCACCGGCCATGGGCGGACTGGTGATCGGCCAGGAAGTGGCACGGCAGGCCCGCTGCCGGTTCATATTTGCGGAGAAGGAAAACAACGTCCTCGTCATGCGCCGGGGTTTCACCCTCAAGCCCGGGGAAAAAGTCCTCGTGGTGGAGGATGTGATCACGCGTGGAGGCCGGGTGCAGGAATGCCTCGAGATTGTCCGGAAAATGGGCGGCACCACGGTGG
>JBAXWQ010000186.1:0-6796 GCA_037128315.1 Opitutia bacterium
CCGAAGAACCAAATCTGCCTGGCGCAGATGGGCATCAACGTCTGGGTCCGCTCCTTCGTGCCGAACTGGAACATCCTCGGCATGGTCGTCCGCCACGGCGAGGCCTTCACCATCTCCGACAAGCTGACGGTCTGGAAGAATGGCAAGGCCGTCTACCGCCCGACGATGCACTACGCCTACTGCCCGTGCGATGAGGCCATTTCCTCGCTCAACGAGATGCGCGGCTACAATTACAAGCTGAACGAGAACCAGCGCATCATGAACGACGAGATCACGGCCGGCGCCGATGTCCTCGGCGCTCTGATCATGGGCCATGACTTCAACTCGTGGTGGGTCGGCTCCGACCTCAGCATCGAGGAATCCCGTCGCCTGGTCCCGCACCAGAACGCCACCACCATGCAGGTCGCCATCTCGGTCGTCGGAGCGACGATGTGGATGATCGAGAATCCCGCGTCCGGCGTCGTTGTGCCCGACGAGCTGCCGCACGACTACATCCTGAAGATCGCCAAGCCGTATCTCGGCCGGTGGATTTCCCAGCCCTACGACTGGACCCCGCTCAAGAATCGGGACACGACCTTTGACGCGCACAACAAGCCGGATCTCGACCGGAAGGATCCGTGGCAGTTCAAGAACTTCCTCGTGACGGACGCCGGGTAAGCGCCCCGCAATGATCTCGAAATCCCGGCTGCAGCAACTCGCGGAGAAAAACGGCACGCCGCTGTTCGTCATTGACCATGACGCCCTGCGGAAGGCCTACCGGGAGTTCCGCCGGCACCTGCCGCGTATCCAGGCGTATTACGCGGTCAAGGCCAACCCCGACCCGCAGATCGTCCGCACCCTCTTCCAGGAGGGGGCGAGCTTCGACGTCGCCTCGATGCCGGAGTTCATGATCGTCTACGAGAACATCAGGAAGATGCCGGCCAAGCAGCGGCAGGACTGGATCTGGGACAAGATCATCTACGCCAATCCCACCAAGCCGACGGACACGCTGGAGCAGCTCAACAAGTACAAGCCACTGGTCACCTTCGACAATCTCGAGGAGATCCATAAGATCAAGAAACACGCGCCCAACGCCGGGCTCGCGCTGCGCCTCAAGGTGCCCAACACCGGAGCCATGGTGGAGCTGTCGTCCAAGTTCGGGGCTCTCCCCGGCGAGGCCGTCGACCTCATCTTGGAGGCCGATCGGCTGGGCCTGACGGTCGAGGGCATCAGCTTCCACGTGGGCAGCCAGACGACCAACTTCGATAACTACGTGCAGGCGCTCAACCTCACGGCGAACGTGTTCCAGGAAGCCCGCGACCGCGGCTACACCAAGATGAACCTGCTCGATATCGGCGGCGGGTTTCCGGCGCCTTATGATTCGTCGGTGCGGCCGTTCCCGGAGCTGGCCAAGGTCATCAACTCGGAGCTCGACCGCCTGTTTCCCAAGGACATTCAAGTGCTCGCCGAGCCCGGCCGGTTCTTGGCCGCGGTGTGCGGCACCAGCATCTCCTCTGTGATCGGCAAGGTCGTGCGCGAGGGCAAGACGAGCTACTACATCAACGATGGTGTCTACCACACCTACTCCGGGATAATCTTCGACCACTGCAAATACCCGGTCCTCGCTTTCAAGAAAGGGCCGACCAGCTTGTGTTCCGTCTTTGGCCCGACCTGCGACGCCCTCGATGTGGTCTCGATGGCCGAAAACCTGCCGGATTTGCAGCGCGATGATCTCGTGTACAGCGTCAACATCGGCGCCTACAGCCATGCGTCGGCGACCTACTTCAACGGCATGCCGCCGGCGAAGGTGGTCCATGTGAATCAATAGGCGTGCCTGCTTCCTCCCCACTTTAGGGTGATCCCTCATGGAAACTGCTGATCTTATCGCCAAGGCGAAGGTGCTGCTCGAAGCCCTGCCCTTCATCCAGGACTTCCACGGCTCGATCTTCGTCGTCAAGTACGGGGGCAGCTTCATGGACGATCCCGATCCGACCGTGCGCCTTGGCGTGGCCACGGACATCGCCTTTCTCGCGGCCGTTGGCATCAATGTCGTCGTGGTGCATGGCGGCGGCAAGGCGATCAGCCGGGCCATGGACGAGTCCGGCCTGAAGCCGAATTTTATCAACGGACTGCGCGTGACCGACGAGGCCACCATCGCCATCGTCAAGAAGACCCTCGACGAAGTGGTCAATAAGGACGTGTGCGAAACCCTGACGGTGGTGAAGGCCCGGCCAAAGGGCCTGCCCGGGGACAGCGTGGTGGTTTGCGACAAACTCACGGTGGATGATGATGGCCTACCCTGTGACCTGGGTTATGTGGGCGACGTGACGGAGGTGAAGGTCAAGCTGATCAAGAAGGAGATCGCCGACGGCTTCATGCCGGTGATTTCACCGGTGGCGGAGGGGCTGGATGGCAAGCCGTACAACGTGAATGCCGATACCGTGGCCGGCCGCGTGGCCAGTGCCTTGCGCGCCCGTCGCCTGATTTACATGAGCGATGTCCCCGGACTGCTCGCTGATCCCAAGAATCCCGCGACGCTGATCTCCACCGTCATGGTGAGCGAGGTGGAGGGCTTGAAAAAATCCGGGGTGATCGGCAAAGGAATGCGGCCCAAGGTCCAAAGTGCCGTCCGCGCCCTGGAGGAGGGCGTGCAACGGGTGCATTTTGTGGACGGTCGGATGCCGCACAGCCTGCTGCTGAATATTTTCACGGCCCACGGGGTGGGCACGGAAATCGTGCACGGCTGAGCCTGCCGCCCGGCGCATTGGGCGCGGGCAATCTGCCGCAGGAGGCCAGAGTTTACCGCTTGGATCTTTAGCCACGAAAAGGCACAAAAACCCACAAGAAAGAACCACCGTGAAATTCGAGTATTTCGCGCAATTGCCGGGTTACCTCCGCTCTGGTCGGATTGAGACCGGGCTGCCCATCAATTGCGGAGCCCCGGTTCTCTCGGTTAAGAAATACCTGATGACCGGGGTTCTTCGCTGATTTTTGTGTCTTTTCGCGCCTTTTTGTGGCCAACCTCAGGTGCATTGGCCTATATCAACCCAACCTTTTTCCATGAACCAGCCCGCCATCGTCCGCACCAACACCGCCGAGCTCTATGACGCCTATGTCATGAAGAACTACGGCCGGCCGCCGTTGACGCTCGTGCGCGGACAAGGGGTGACCGTGTGGGACGACACCGGTCGCGAATACCTCGATTTCACCTCGGGCGTCGCGGTGGCGGCGCTCGGGCATTGCCATCCGGTCTGGGTGGAGGCCGTCCGCCGCCAGGCCGGCGAGTTGATCCACGTCAGCAATCTTTTCCGTCACCCCAACCAGGGGGAGCTGGCCCGCCGGTTGGTCCAGCACGCCGGCCCCGGCCGCGTCTTTTTTTGCAACAGCGGCACGGAGGCCAACGAGGGCTTGATCAAGCTCGCCCGGCTGCATGGCATCCGGAAATCGGGCGAAGAAGGCAAGTGCATCAAGATCATCTGTGCCAAGAACGCCTTTCACGGCCGCACCTTCGGGGGCATGAGCGCCACGCCGCAGGAGAAAATCCAGAAAGGCTTCCGGCCGCTCGTGCCGGGATTTGCCTTTGGCGAGTTGAACAACCTGCCCAGTTTTGCGGCGCTGGTGGACGAAGGCACCACAGCCATCTTTCTCGAGACCATTCAGGGCGAGGGCGGGATCACGCCGTGCACTGATGAGTTTCTGTGGGGCCTGCGCAAATTGTGCGACCAGCACAACCTGCTGCTCATGCTCGATGAGGTGCAATGCGGCTTGGGGCGCAGCGGGACCTTCTATGCCTTTCAGCATTCCGGCGTGCGCGCCGATGCCATCGGCATGGCCAAGGGCCTCGGAGGCGGCTATCCGATTGGCGCCATCTGGGCAGCGGAGAAGCACGCCGAGCTGTTCACGCCCGGATCGCATGGCTCGACGTTTGGCGGAACACCCTTGGCGTGCGCCGCGGCCCTGGCGGTGCTGGATGTGATGGAGCGCGATAATCTGCTGCAAAAGGTGCAGACGAATGGCGCGGCGTGGAAGCAGCAGCTGGAACAGCTCGTGGTGGAATTCCCGCGGCAGCTGAAGGCCGTTACAGGCCGCGGCTACATGCTGGGGTTGTTGCTGCATGAGGCGCCGGCCCCGTATGTGACGGCTTTGCGGGAGGCTGGCCTGCTGGCTCCGCTGGCCGGGACCAACACGGTCCGGATGCTGCCTCCGTTGATCGCCACCCGGGAGCATCTCGACCGGGCCACGGCCATCATCCGGTCCGTGCTCGTCCAAAAAGAGCAGACTCTGTCGCCAGCATGAGACATTTTCTCCAGGAAACCGACTTCTCCCGCCCGGAGGTGGCGCAGATTTTCACCTTGGCCCGGCGGTACAAGCGGGAGCGGGGGCGCCACGAGAAACCCCTGGCGGGCCAGACGTGGGCGATGATTTTTGCCAAGTCGAGCACGCGCACCCGGGTTTCGTTCGAGGTGGGCATCCACGAACTGGGCGGGAACCCCCTGTTTCTGAACAAAAATGACATCCAGATTGGCCGGGGCGAGACCATCGCCGATACGGCCAGGGTGCTGGAGCGGTTTGTGCACGGGTTGATTGTGCGGACCCACGCCCAGGCCGACATTGTCGGGCTGACGGCGCAGAATGGCCTGCCGGTCGTGAATGCGCTGACTGATTTCCTGCATCCCTGCCAGATCTATGCGGACGCCTTCACGGCCGCCGAACGCTGGGCGGGACCGGAAGGGGACCTGTTGGCCTCACTGCAGGGGCGCAAAGTGGCCTTCCTCGGCGACACCTGCTTCAACATAGCCAATTCGTGGCTGCTCGGGGCGCATCTGTTTGGGATGAAAGTTTCCCTGGGTGGCCCGGCGGATCATGCCCCGACTCCGGAGATTCAAGCGTTGCTGGCCAAGCAGGGCGGCACCTTTCATTTCACCAGCGATCCCCGGGAAGCGGTGGCGGGTGCGGACATCGTCTACACGGACGTATGGACCAGCATGGGGCAGGAGAGCGAGGCGGCGGAACGGCATCGCCGCATGCTGCCCTATCAGGTAAACGGAAAGCTCCTGGCCGCGGCCAAGCCGGACGCCCTGTTCATGCACTGCCTACCAGCGCACGCGGGGCAGGAGGTATCCCAGGAAGTGCTCGATAATCCGCGGTGTGTGATCTTCGACGAGGCCGAAAATCGTCTGCACGTGCAGAAGGCCATACTGGCGACACTGGCCCTGGCCCGCCACTGAGGGCTTACTCCTCGAGGATCAACATCACCCGAGTGGGTTGAATCTTCCGAAAACGTCCGGTGGTGAGATCGCCATCGTCCAATTTATTGTCGATCTCAATGAGTTGTTCATCGGTGCAGGTAAAGCCGGAGATGGAGACGCCGGCGGCGATGCCGCTGATGTTGCAGTCCCAGTTCCAAGTGCCACCAATTGCCGTGGTTTTCTGCCAGACATCAGCCTTGAAGTCGCCCGCCATGGACACAGGGGATGACGGAATTACGCCCGGGCCAACATTGGCCGGCCAGGTGCCGTTGGTGGCATTGTAGATTTCAAACGACTGGGAGAAGACGCGCCAATCATTGATGACCCGGGTGTTTTGGGAGGCGCGTTGGATGCGCTGAAATGCGGGAATGGCCATGGCCGCCAGCAGCCCGATGATAACCACCACAATCATGATCTCCACCAGCGTGAATCCGCGAGAGGAAGAGTGGTCAATCCGCTGTGGGGCAGTCCTCATCGATTGAGGCTAAATTCACTCCCTTCCGGAGTGGAAAAGCAACCGCCTATCAGCGGTTTTTGACATAAATTAGTAATTTTTACTTTGCGCGGCAGGGCCGATTTCCAAGAATCCAAACCTACCATGAAGATCGTGCTCGCATACTCGGGGGGCCTCGACACCTCAGTCATCGTCAAGTGGCTCAAAGAAACCTACGACGCCGAAATCGTCACCTTCGCGGCCGACATCGGCCAGGAAGAAGAGCTTAAAGGCTTGGATAAGAAGGCGCTGAAGACGGGCGCTTCAAAGCACTATACCATCGATCTCGTCGAGGAATTTGCGCGGGATTTCATCTTCCCGATGATCCGCGCCAATGCGGTTTACGAGGGCCAGTATTATCTGGGCACCTCCATTGCCCGCCCGCTCATTGCCAAGGCCCAGGTGGAGATTGCCCGTAAGGAAAAGGCCGACACCGTGGCGCACGGGGCCACTGGCAAGGGCAATGACCAGTGTCGCTTCGAGCTGACGTACATGGCGCTCGCGCCACACCTCCAGATCATCGCGCCATGGAAGATCGAGGCCTATCGCGAATTGTTTCCCGGAAGGGCCGAGATGATCGCCTATTGCGCGCGGCACAAGATTCCCGTCGAGGCCTCACTCAAGAAACCCTATTCGATGGATCGGAACCTCCTCCACATCTCCTACGAGGCCGGGATCCTGGAGGATCCGTGGTTCGACCCGACCACGGCGAAGAACAAGGGCATGTTCAAGCTCTCCGTCTCACCGGAGGATGCGCCGAACAAGCCGGAGTACGTCGAGCTCGATTTCGTCAAGGGCGACTGCATCGCGGTCAATGGTCAGAAGCATACGGCCGGTGGCGTGCTCAAGGCCTTGAACAAGCTGGGCGGCCGGCACGGCATCGGGCGCGTGGATCTGGTGGAGAACCGGTTTGTCGGGATGAAAAGTCGCGGAGTCTATGAGACGCCGGGTGGGGCGATCCTGCACTTTGCCCATCGGCAGATGGAGAGTCTGACGATGGACCGGGAAGTGATGCATCTTCGGGACAGTCTGATTCCGAAGTACAGTGAACTGGTTTATTACGGTTTCTGGTTTG
>JBAXWQ010000187.1:0-6754 GCA_037128315.1 Opitutia bacterium
CCTTGACCTCGATCGCCTGCCACCAGCGCTCGATCACTTCACGGCTGCGGCGGACTTCCTCGCTGGGATCAAATTGCTCCGGCTCGTGCTCCAGGCCGATCGGGCCGCGGAAGCCCGCGGCTTTCAGGACCGCCACGAACTCCCGCATCGGCAGCTTGCCCTCGCCGAGCTGGCACGTCTCGTGGCCCTTGTCGATGAACTCATACCCGGTCCGGGCCGGACGCCGGGCCTTCACGTCCTTGATATGGACCGCCCGCACCCGGGGTGCGAGATCGCGCCACGCCGCCAGAATATCCCAGTCCTCGGTGCCGCACCACCCGGTGTCGAGTGCCACGCCGAGGACATCCTCATCGCCGACCCCGAGCTTGGCCAGGACGTCGGCGGCATTTTTCTCCGGATGATTTTCCCACGCATACGTCACGCCATGCTCGCGCAAAATCGCCACCGCTGCAGCCCGTTCCTTGATCAACAGCTCGGATTGTCCGGCAATGATCGTGACCCCAAGCTCAGCACACAACCGGCAGGCCGCCTGCAGATCAGCGAGGCTGCCGCCCACCCAAGCCGGGTAAGTGCGCACGGCCAGCCCATGCTTGGCCAGCAAGCGTTTGGCGATGGCCACGTGCTCGAGGGTCGCCCACCGCCAGTGCAGGTGGGCGCACCACAGGTCCAAGGCCGTGAACCCAAGCGCCTTGATTTCACCCAGCATCGCATCAAACCGCTCCTCATAAGTCGCCAGCGGGGCGAAATACGCATTGGTGGCGTCGTCGCCCTGCATCCAGCCCTTGTCCATGTGATACCCGATCTGCCGGGCGACGAAATTGGCGGTAATGAACGAAAATGTCGGGGTCATGGGGGGTACCAGTAGTGCGAAACTTAGGGGCTGTCCAGCGGGTGTGTGGATGGAGTTGCGAGTGGACGCATGGTCGCAAATCACGTTTGCCCGTTCGGGAAGAAACAGCGCTGTAGGAGGGGCTTTATGCCCCGATGCTGCGCGTTCGAGAGCGGCGCAGGTTGCGAATCGGGGCATAAAGCCCCTCCTACAGCCAGACTCTTGAGCTGTTTCCGAGAAGTTACTGGGGTTTTACCAGGAAACATGCCTCAGCTGGGAATCCGCCACCCGCCTCGGGCTGATGATCAAACCGCCTGGCTGCTCCCCTCCCCGTTCACCAGCCGCCGCAGGCCGAGGGGATTGGCATTTTGCAGCTCGGGCGGGAGCAGGTCGTCGGAGAAACCTTGGTAGCAGACCAGCCGCGCCCAACGGAGGAGCGCCCGCGTACCGACGGACGTGCTGCGTCCGCCATCGCTCGCCGCCGGATAAGGGCCGCCGTGGACCATGGCGTGACTGACCTCCACGCCCGTGGGATAGCCGTTCAGCACCAGCCGGCCCACGCGGGCCGCCAGCAAATCCAGCAGATCGGCGTGGGCGGGCGCTTCGCCGACCCCGGCGTGCAGCGTGGCGGTCAGGCTGCCTTCCAGCTGCCGGGCGACCTGCACCATCTCGGCGCGGTGGTCGCACCAGACGACCAGCGAGCTCGGGCCAAAGATTTCCTCGGACAGGGCGTCGTTGCCGAGAAAGGTCTTGGCGTCGGTCTCAAACCACACGGGCGCCGCGCTGCAGAGGGAAACCGCATTGCCCTGGGCCAGGACCCGGACGCCCACCTGATGGCCCCGGGCCGCGGTGTGGGTCACAAAGTTTTTCCGGATGCCGGGCGTGAGCATCACGCCTTCCAGCGTGGCGGCCAGCCGCGCCGCGAGCGCGGTGACCAGCTGCTGCGCGGCGGCGGAGCGCTGGAGCACGATCAGGCCGGGGTTGGTGCAGAATTGCCCGACCCCCACCAGGGAGGAGGCATACAGGCCCTCGATGAGCGCGGCGGATCTTTCGGCGATGGCCCCGGGCAAAATGAACACCGGGTTGATGCTGCCCATCTCGGCATAGACGGGAATCGGCTCGGGCCGCGCGGCCGCCAGATCCATCAGGGCGCGCCCGCCCCGCAGCGAGCCGGTGAAGCCGACCCCCTTCACGGCCGGATGTTGCACCAGGGCCTGCCCCACCTCGAAGCCGGCGTCGAACAGCAGGGAGAAGGTGCCCTCGGGCAGGCCGCACTCGCGCACGGCGTGGAGGATCAGGCGCCCCACCAGCTCGCTGGTGCCGGGGTGCGCCGGGTGGGCCTTGACGATCACGGGACAACCGGCGGCGAAGGCCGAAGCGGTGTCGCCACCCGCCACCGAGTAGGCAAAGGGAAAATTGCTCGAGCCGAACACCACCACCGGGCCGAGGGCGCGCAGCATCGAACGATGGTCGGGCTTCGGCAGCGGCGCGCGCTCCGGTTGCGCGGTCTCAATCCGCGCATCCACCCAGTCGCCCCGGGCGGCGGCGGCCCCATAGAGCCGCAGCTGCCCCGCCGTGCGGGCCACCTCGCCCTTCAGGCGCGCCTCGGCCAGGCCGGTTTCCAGCATGGCGCGCGCGACCAGCAGGTCGGCCCGGGCTTCAATCTTTTCGGCCACCAGAGCCAGGAACCTCGCCCGCACCGCACCCGGGAGCCGGGCCCACACCGGCGCAGCCGCGGCGGCGAGTTGCGCGGCGCGGTCCACGTCCTCCGGGGTGGCCGAGGTGAATTTCGGCTCCACCGGCCCGCCCCGGGCAGGATCATACGCCGTGAATTCCTCCCCGCCGTGAACACTGGAGCCAAAGCCGATGAGTGAGCCGCCGTCTGGTTTCATGATAAGGAAAAAAACCGACATTCAGCAGTACCACCGGACAATTTAACCACGGATTCCACGGAACTCCACGGATACAGAAGTAATTCAGGGAGCAACCCCGGATTAAATGCATTCACCTGTTGGGTGAAAGACCAAGAATTTGTATTTGATTGATAATCCGTGTTCATCCGTGAAATCCGTGGTTTCAACTGCGTTTTCTTGGATAATGCGCCGCGGGGATCAGCGACCCCGCCCTAGAGTTTATGTTGCGTCCGGAGCGCTTTTTCCAGCACTGCTTTGGCGTGCGCCAGATCGTCACCTGCCGGCATCAGGCGGGGCGGCCGCACATATGGCGCCCCCCGGCCGACCTCGGCCTGCACCCATTTGATCAGTTGGACGAACTTTGGCACCGTATCCAGGCGCAGCAGAGGAAGAAACCAGGCGTAAAGCGCGGCGGCCCGCGCCTTGTCGCCCCGGCTGGTGCAGTCAAACAGCGCCACCGATTCGACCGGGAACGCATTGACCAGGCCCGCCACCCAGCCCACCGCGCCGGCGTAGACGCTCTCGACCACGGCGTCATCCATCCCGACCAGAATATCCAGCCGGCGGCCCAGCACCGCCTGGATGGCCGTCACCCGGCGCACATCCCCGCTCGACTCCTTGACGGCCTGCAGATTGGGGTGCTCCGCCGCGAGTTCGGCGATCTGGGCGGGCAAAAAGTCGGTCTTATAGGCGATGGGGTTGTTGTAGAGCAGGCAGGACAGCGGCGTCGCGCCGATGACAGCGCCGACGTGCGCCTTCATTTCGACCCAGTCGCTCGAGTAAACATAGGGCGGCAGCACCATCAGGCCCTGGGCGCCGGCCTGCTCCGCGGCCTTGGCCAGGGCCACGGCCTCGGCGGTGCCCAACGCCGCGATGCCCAGCACCACCGGCGCGCGGTGGCCCACGGCCTCCACGCAGGTGTGCACGATGGCGACCTTTTCGGCGAAGGTGAGCGTGGCGGCCTCGCCGAGTGAACCGCACGCGACGATGCCGGTGCAGCCGCTGTCGATCAGCCAGCGGCAATGCGCGATGAGCGCGACATGGTCGACCGAGAGGTCGGCCTTGAGATTGGTCGTGATGGCGGGCAGGACACCTTTCCAGTTCATGGGGGTTGAATGTAGGGCGGGATCGCTGATCCCGCCGATTTCTGCGGTCAGATTGAATTCGCGGCGGGGTCAGCGACCCCGCCCTACAAGTTACGCGTAGCGGTTGGGATTGAGCAGGGTGAGATTGACGGACGGCTTGCGCCCCGCGAGAACCTCGGCGACGAGGCGGCCGCTGATGGGCGCGAGGGTCAGGCCGAGCATGGCATGACCGCAGGCGGCCGTGAGATTCGCGTAGCGCTGGAAGCGCCCGATATACGGCAGGCCGTCCGGAGAAACCGGCCGGAGGCCGTGCCAAGGGGCGATGCCGGCAAAGTCCGATTCCTGGAATTCCGGGAAATACTGCGGCACGGACTCGATGATCTGCCGCACCCGCTCGGGCCGCACCGTGTGGTTGAGGCCACTCAGCTCCATGGTGCCGCCAAAGCGCAGGGTCTCGCCCATCGGGGTGACGGCGATGCGCCGCTCGGTGAAGATGATCGACTTGGTCAGTTTGCAGCGCGGCTTGGGCAGGGTCAGACTGTAGCCCTTGCCCGCCTGCATCGGCAGGCGAAGATCCAGACCGGTCAGCATCGTCGGCGACCAGGAACCGCCCGCCAGAATGAATTCATCCGCCAGCAGGTCGCCAGCGGTGGTCTGCACCGCGGCGATACGGCCCGCCGACTCCCGCCAGCCATAAATCGTGGTATTCCAATGGAAGCGCACGCCCATCTCCTGCAGCAAGGCCGTCATGGCCGAGGCAAACCGCCCCGGCGTCAGATGGGCATCGATCGGGAAGTAGACCGAGCCGGCGATATCAAGCTTCGTGCCGGGTTCCAGCGCGGCGGTCTGCCGGGCGTCGAGCACCCGGGCCTCGACGCCGAGTTCGTTGGCGATGCGCGCCAGCCCGTGCGCCTCATGGTCGAGCCCCTGCTGGGTTTTGCAGAGATTGAGCAGGCCTTCCTTCTTCAGTTCAAAAACATGGCCCGTGATATCGTCGAGTTCCTCAAACAACGACCGGCTGGCCAGGCAGAGGTCGCGCAGGATCGGCGCCGCCCGCCCGACCTGCCCGGCATTGCAGGCGCGCCAGAAGAGCCAGCTCCACCGGATCAGGTCGCTGTCGAGCCGCGGCTTGATGTAGAAAGGGCTGCGCGAATTCATCATCCACTTGAGGCCCTGCCAGACCATGCCGGGGGACGAGAGCGGAATGACGTGGCTGGGCGAGATGTAGCCGGCGCTGCCGAGCGCACAATGGTCGCGCTCGAGGCCATTGCGCTCCACCACCGTCACGGCCCGGCCCTCCCGGGCCAGATAATAGGCGCTGCAGAGGCCGATGATGCCCCCGCCGCAGATGATGACTGACTTGGAATCTCTCATGAGCAAAAAAACAGCGGCCGCAGCCGTGGGACCGGTCTCCGACCGGCCTGTTCGGTTTCACGACGGCATGATGGTCGGTCACAGACCGGCCCTACGGCGAACACCTTCATCGGATACCCCAGCAGAAAGGATCGTTGGAATCCAGGAGGAGCGTCCCCTCGCCGGTCACGTGCGCCGTGCCCGTGATGGTGGGGATGATCTTGTCGCCCTGCTTGCGGTACTTGCCGCGAAACAGGCTGCCCACGATGCTTTCCTGCACCCATTCGTCGCCGGGCGCCAGTTGGCCGTCCGCGGCAAGGCACGCGAGTTTCGCGCTGGTGCCGGTGCCGCACGGCGACCGGTCGTAGGCCTTGCCGGGGCAGAGCACGAAATTCTTGCTGTTCACGCCGGGTTTGGCGGACGGGCCGAAAAGCTCGACGTGATCCACCTCGGGAAAGCCCGAGTCACTCACCGCCTGCCGGATGCGGGAGCAATAGTCGGTCAGTTGCGGGATATTGCCGAGTTCCAAGGCCTGGTGGTGGTCCTGAATCAGGCAGAACCAGTTGCCGCCCCAGGCGAGATCGCAGGCGACGTCGCCGACGCCCGGCAGGTAGACCTCGAGGCCCTGATGCTTGCGGTAGCTCGGGACATTCGTGAAGGAGACCTCGCCGTTCGGGTGCAGCATGGCCTCGATCGGGCCGACGGGGGTGTCAATTCGCACCGCGCCCGGCGTGATGCGGCCGAGGTGCGCCAGGCCCACGACCAAACCGATGGTGCCATGGCCGCACATGCCGAGGTAGCCGACGTTGTTGAAGAAAATGACGCCGAACTGGCAGCTTTTGTCGTGCGGCTCGCACAGCAGCGCCCCGACGACGACATCCGAGCCGCGCGGCTCGTTCACGATCGCGGAGCGGAACGCGTCGTGCTTTTCCTGGAACAGCTTCACGCGCCCGGCGAGCGGACCGGAGCCAAGGTCGGGGCCGCCGTCCAGGACCAGCCGGGTCGGTTCACCACCCGTGTGGGTATCGAGGACCTTGATCGGGTGGAGGGTAGGCATCGGAGAAGGGAGGTGATGCCACCATCTACCGCCCCTCCCCTGATGAAAAGCAAAAAGCCGGCCTGGCCCTGCGGGACGGGATCAGCGACCCGCCCTGTAAATATTGATGCCTCTGGCACCGAAGTGATGAAATATCAGGTAGGGCGAATCCTCCGGATGAGCAGTTCGTATGTGCGGCGCATCCGGAGGATTCGCCCTACCCGCGCAGCAAAAAGCCGGCCTCCCTGCGGAAGCCGGCTTTGAAAAACAGGACGGGGGGCTTAGACGGCCGTTTCGCCGTGCTCGTCAGTGCGGATGCGGATGACATCCTCCACCGGGAGCACGAAGATCTTGCCGTCGCCAATCTTGCCGGTCTTCGCCGCCGTGTTGATGGCGCCGATGGCCTTGGCCACGATGTCGTCGGAGACGGCGAGCTCGATTTTCACCTTGGGCAGGAAGTCCACGGTGTATTCGCTGCCGCGATAGATCTCGGTGTGGCCCTTCTGGCGGCCGAAGCCCTTGACCTCGGTCACGGTCA
>JBAXWQ010000188.1:0-6747 GCA_037128315.1 Opitutia bacterium
GGATAGTCGGCGATCTTGACACCTTTGGCATCTGTCGCCACAACAAACAAAGCCATCTCGCCATCAAGCATCGCTGACACAATCAACGCCTGCGATCCCGCAGCATGCCAGACCAGCACTTTGCGACCATCCAACGAAAATCCTTCTGGGACAGCCGTTGCACGCGTGCCAAGCGGACGCAGCGCATAACGCTCACCGAGTCCGCCCCCCACGGTGAAGCTCACGGCACCGGCAGATTTCGATTCGTAATAGGTATGTCCGGCTCCGTCCTTCACTTCGACAGTGGAGTCGGTCGGGGCCAACACCGTCAGGCGATCCAATGGGGCCGCTGCCGAAAGGCTCGCCGTCTGGGCGGATGCGTCGCCCCGCAACAGGGCCGGGGTGACCGTGGCTGTGGCCGATGAGTAAGCGAAAGGGAAAATGAGGGCCAAGGTCAGTGAGCAACTCGTGAGGCGAGGAATGGCGGCTAGTCGGTTCATGGATTGAATGATTGCTTCAACTGGCGGGGAGAAAAGTAGCGGCGAGCGACGGCGATTCAAAAAAACCACGTTTCACGGGCACTCTTCGCTAAGACGTGTTTGCAAAAAGCCTCAGGGTGTAGCGGCAGGCGTCCCTGCCTGCCGGGTTGGTGGAAGCAGCCTATCCCACAGGCACGGAGGCCTGTGGCTACGCGCAGATGGTCGTATTTGGATTTTGCTAACACGCGCTAACTAAAATTATGGCCGGACTTCGCCACCTGTGATCTTGAAGGCGTAGGCGTGGCGGCAGGGGGCATCCTCGGGGCCGAATGCCGGCGTGGTGATTGTCAGGGTGTCGCCCATGACGGTGGTTTTCAGCACGCCGGGGAAGCCGAGCATGGTGACGGTGGCGTTGGCTGGGACCTTGACCCCGCGCAGAACGAGTTCCTTGCCCGGCCAGCCGGCGGTGATGGCGTAGAGGGCATTCGGCTTCTTGGTGAAAAAGACCTGCTTCACGGCGCGGCCTTCCTTCGGGACCTGGCCGACCTGATCGAGTAGTGTGTATTTAACCATGTACTCGCCGTATTCCTGCTTCGGTTGCTCGCCGGCGGTCCACTGACAGGAACGGCCGGCGAAGCGCGTGCCGTAGATGGCCTCACCGTTCACCTTGAGCCAGTCGCCGATCTCGAGTAGGCGCTGCTCCATCAGCGGGGGGATCGTGCCGTCGGCCGCCGGCCCGATGTCGAGGAGGAGGTTGCCGCCGCGGCTGACGAGATCGACCAGCACGAGAATGAATTCCCGCCCGGTCTTATAGTCCTCGACCCGCTCGGCGCGGTTATAGCCATAGGAGAAGGCCATGCCGCGGCTTTCCTCCCAGGCGTGGGAGTCGTCTTGCATGCCGGCGGCGTATTCGGTCGTGTAGTAGCCGCCATGCTTGTGACGGGTTTCCTTGCCCCAGCGATCGTTGACCACGACCTCGTTCTTCGACGGCGACTCATTGAAGAGCCAAGCCAGCATCTCCTCGCTGCGCCAGGCCTTCGAATCCATTTCCCACTCGCCGTCGCTGAAGATGATCGAGGGCTGGTAGCGGGTGACGACGTCCTTGAACTGCGGCATCATGTGCTCCGCCACGTAGCGCGGCTTGTCCGAGAGCCAGAGGGGATTGTACCATTCGTAGAGGGAGTAATAGAATCCGAACTTCAGGCCCGCGGCGCGGGTGGCGTCGGCGAGTTCACGCAGGAGGTCGCGCTTGGGGCCGATCTCGGCGGCATTCCACGGCCGGCCCCAGGTGCGGCTGGCCTCGGCACTGGGCCAGAGGGCGAAGCCCTCATGGTGCTTCGAGGTGGGAACGACATACTTGATGCCGGCGCGGGCGAAGAGGTCGGCCCACTGCTTGGCGTTGAAGAGTTCGGCCGTGAACTTCGGGGCGAAATCCTTGTAGTCAAAATTGGCCCCGTAGTTCTTGGCGTGGAATTCCACTGAGGGTGCCCACTTGGCGTCCTTGCTGGGCAGGCGGTTCCAGTACCACTCGGCGTACTCGCCCACCTGGCCCCAGGCCGGCACCGAGTAGACGCCCCAGTGGATGAATACGCCGAACTTGGCGTCGAGGAACCACGTCGGCATCGGCCGGCGGTCGAGTGATTCCCAGTTGGCCGAGTAGGACGGCTGTTCGCCGGCGGAAACGTTGGCCGTCGCCAGCCCGAGGGTGAACCAAAGAATGGAGGAGATTTTCATGGGATTTGGGGGTGAGGGGTGGCTTCAAACTTGTCATTGCGAGGAGCCCCACCTCGTGGGGCGACGAAGCAATCCAGCATTCATGACCGAGTCCGGGCTTGTCGCGAAGGATAAGCAATGGATCGCCACAGTGCGCAGCGCGCACCGCGCGATGACAAATAGAGTTGGAAGACACATCATAGTTTAGCTTCCAGCTGTCTGGCCATTGCAGAAAGGGCTGGCCGTTGGATTGAAAATGCATGCATGGGACTGGGAAATCTAGACTGTGCCGATCATCGCGCGCTTCCCGGCGTGGCTGGAGCTAAGTTTTTCAGCCGGATATTCCGGAACTCCACCTTCATTGGCGGGCCGACATGTACTTGCACGCCGATCTCCCCGTCGATGAGGCGATGGGTTTCATCGTCGTCAATTACCACGCTGAGTAGTCGGCCATTGAGAGAATGAATCAGGACGTTGCCCCGCACAATAACATGCACGGCATTCCAGCCCGGGAGTTGGGCGGAGTCCGTCTGCGCCGGACTGCCGATGGAGGCAAGCAGGATGGGTGTCCGACCACCCACGACGTGCGTCAGCTGGCCGCGCTCGGCGAGGAAAAGCCGCCCCTTTTCCTCATAATTATTGCCCGTGTAACGGTTGTGGCCGTCGAGATCGAACTGATAACCCCGCATCGCGAAGGCGTTGCCAGGAGTGACGGGATCCGCGATGCGTGCGCTCCGGTAGTTGATGCCGGAATTGCCCTCGAGCGTAACGCGGTATTCCAGTTTCAACTCGAAGTCCCGGGGCCGGCCGCCGCGCCAGATAATAAAAGTGTTGCTCCTGATCAGGGTGGTGGGGGTGATTTCGCCAACGAGTGCGCCATCTTCCACGTGCCAGTACGCGGGATTTCCGTCCCAGCCCTCCAAAGAGCGGCCGTCAAAGATGCGCTGGAAACCCGGCTCGTCCCCTGCGATCAATTCCGGACGGTCGTCCTGGCGGGGTTCGTAGGCTGAGGCGGCGATCAGCGGCGAGGCGAGTGCGACCAGCAGGGCAGCGCGGCCTATCCGGGGAAACAAAATCATCGTTGGCATCTTGGCGGAGGTGGTTGGGTGACAGGATTTCGAGGGGGAAAGGACGATGCTAGCGGGCATGGCGTTCACTGCCGGAGGTGCATGTCGTGGTTATTTCAGTAGGACTTCCCCGGAGTTAGCATCGAGCAGCCAGGTCGAGAAGGGCGGAAGCTCGAGCGAGATGTCCTTGCCGTTTCGCAGATGCAGCGTGCGCTGGCCTCCGGTGCGCGTATGCACCATGAGCAGACCGGAGTTCGCGTAGGTGAAATCATTGGTGTCGTTGTAGACATGGCAGCCCGCCCGCCGGAAGAGCGCGCGGAAAAACGCCGTGTCGTGCAACGGCAGAGTCGAGAAAACGTGCGTTGCGTCACCTGAAACTTTCCGTGCGACGATAGGCTCGCCGGAGTCCTTCAGACGGGCCAAAATTTCGATGCCGGGTTCCGCGATCACCGCCATGGGCACAACGGCCTCCTTCCAGGAATATTCGCCGCCTCCTAGCTCGATCCGCACCGTCGGCCCATGCGTCGTGGCGTGGGGTGCGAGCGCGAACCCAGTCAACTCCTCGACAAACGCCAGACTGTTGCGCGCGCCATCCGTGTAGCCGGGCAGGTAGTTCCAGATCAGCGTGCGGCCGTCGCGCGCCACCACGCGATGGATGAAATCCCGCTGGGCTGCGCTCAGTTTGTACACGTTCATGAACATGACGGCGCGGTAGCGGCGCAGGTCGACCCGCCCGAGGTCGAACAGGTAAATGTGATCGCCGGCCGCCCCCGCGCGCAGCGCTTCCTCGGCGGCCTGGTCGATAAGATCATAGGCGACCGGCGTGAAGCGGTTCTTCACGTAATAGAAACTCTCCTGGTCCCAGACATAGAGCACATCGGCCACGGGCGCGTGTTCCTGCCCGAGGCGCGCATCGAAGATGCCCTTCACCTTGCGGATGCCCTCCAGATAGGCGGGGCTGTCCCACCAGCCAAAGCTCTCGCGCGGGCCAAAGTCATAGTACCACAGCCCGCCGCCCCGCATGAGGGGGAGAAGTGCACTGCGCTGCAGCACGGGCACGTACTCTGGATCAAATTTCCCTGAGTTCCGGACCGGATCGAGCGCGGTTTTCTTCTGGATGTGCCCGTTGTCAAGCTCATCGAGCCAGAGTTTGCCGTGCAGTTGCGTCGACTCGATCAGTCCGCGCGAGTTGCCCGAACCACCGGCGTTCTGCGTGGGGCCCCAGTAGGATTGGGGCGCCGAGAGGTAGTCGATCGTCGGGCAATTCAGGATGCGCTCGATCGCGAGATGTCCGCCGGCGGCCTGGCGGCAGAACGTCATGTGAAGGTAGCCGTAGAACACACCGACGATCAGCGGCCGCGGCCACGTGTGTTTCACGATACCGGTGAACTCCTCGATATCCTCGGCCACGACCTCGTGCTGCGCGGTGAAATAGTCGATCACGCGCTGCTCCTGCTGCGGGTCGCGGAAGATGCCGTCGCCGGTGAACTCGCGCTCGGCGAGATCGGGCACGGTTGCCGTGGCGAGCGTGTGCCGGTCGCTGCGCCAGGCCCGCCGCAGCGCGCTATCGTTTCCGTACTTCTTGTGCAACCAGTCCCGGAAATACGCCGTCATGGCGGGACTGGTGTCGGGATCGTGGTCGATGAAGCCCCAGTTGTGCCACTCGCCATACACCCCGCCACTCACATGCATGCCGATCACGGCATCACCCTCGGGCGTCGCCGCCAGCCGCCGGCAGAACTCGCGCAGTTTCTCGCCTGCCTCGTGCCGCCACTTGAGCGATGCCAGACTGGCGCGCAGCGGACGATCGACATCGCCATCCTCGTTGTTGAAGGGTGGACCGTAGCTGCGTTGGTCGACCGGACCATCAGCATACGTGGCGCATTCCTCGCGGTGGGCCTCGTTCCACCAAAACGGCGCGTTGACGTGGATGCGCATGACGATGCCCGCGTCAGGACACACCTCGAGCAACCCGCGGATCTGGTGCTGCGCCTTCGCGAGGTCGAGCGCGGCCACGTCCTTCCGCCAGATGTCCTCGAAGTAGAGATCGAGTTGAAACAACCGGAAGCCCAGGTCGGCAAAGTTCTTGAGGTTGCGCTGCGGCACTTCCTCCCAACTCCAGCGCGCGCCGTAGGCGTGCGTGAGCGCGTAGAAGTCCGGGACAACGGGCTGGTCGTCGACGAAGAGCGTGGTTCGCCCCGCCTGGAGCCGCACTTCGCCCGTCTTCGGTGTTGCCGCGAGCAGCGCGGGAAGCATTAAAAGCGCGAAAAACAGAATTAGTCTCATGGTTGCGTGCCGGTGTTGGCAAATACGCTGAGGTCCCACGAGTCGCGCCATTCCACATTCGGCCCGCCGTCGGCCCGATAGTGCACGGGCAACCAGATATAGCGACCGTCGATGGGATTGTCGGGGCGCCAGCGGTCGGCCATGAAGATGAAGCTGCCGGGCTTATTCGCCACGGGCAGGACGAAGGTCGATTGCGAATCAAAGCTAAGATCGGTGTCGGCCTTCGGGCCAAGCCACGGATTGCCGAGCGCGGTCCACGGCCCCCAGATGGAATCGGCGACCGCAAGTCGGCCGGCATTTGGTGCCCAGCCCGTGCAGCCGGACGTGAACAGCCAGTATTTGCCGCCATGCTTGAATAAAGCCGGCGCCTCATTGAAGCCACCGGGAAAGACGCGCACATATTTTCCGGCCGGTTTTAGAAAGTTGTCGCTCAGCTGCGAAATATGGAGAGTCCCGTTTTCCTCGGAGGCATAGACATGGTAGGCGGCGCCGTCGTCGTCGACGAAGAGGGTCATGTCGCGCGCCATCTGCCCGCCGGTGAAATCACGCCGGAAAACCAGGTCAGTCGGGTAGCCCGGCACTGGTCCGCCGCGCAGCTGGAGTTTCGACAAGTTGGCGGCTTCCGCCGGTGTCAGCGGGGTCTGCAGCGCCGCGGGGACGTTCAGCGGCCAGACGCCGGCATTGGGGCGGAGGCTCTCGATATACCGATAGGGACCGGTGACACGGTCCGCGACGGCGATTCCACTGCGGGCCCCGAGGTAGCCCTGGCCCTTGGGCTCGAGGTGAAACCACATGACGAACTTGCCGGTCTTCGCGTTGAAGATGACTTTCGGGCGCTCGAGGATGCAGCCCATGGCGATGTCGCTCTTCGGGTCATCCGACACTTTCAGGGCAATGTCTTCGTTTTTCCAGTGGGTGAGATCGATCGAGGAATAGACCGAGACGCCAACTTGCGCGGAGTTGCCCTCGGGCCCGGCGATCTTGTGTTCGCCAAACCAATAGTAGGTGCCATCGTGGTAGAGCACGCCGCCACCGTGGGCGTTGACGTGAACCCCGTTGTTATCCGGCCAGAGTTCGCCCGGTAGGAATGCAGGAGCCTCCTTAGCCCACGTCGATGTCAGGAAGGTCAAAGCCAGACCAAGTGTCGTCATCAGACGTGAAAGCTGAGCGAACTGAGGTAGCCAGCCGTGACAAGATTCCATTCCCCTATAATGCTGACTGTA
>JBAXWQ010000189.1:0-6713 GCA_037128315.1 Opitutia bacterium
CCAGCTCTCCCGCGCCAACAGCCTCTCCTCCGGCCAGATCTATGAGGCGGTCATCGCCAAGGAGCGCCGCGGCGACTACCTGGGCAAGACGGTGCAGGTGATCCCGCACGTCACGAATGAGATCAAGAAACGCATCGCCGGCGGCGGCAAGGGCGTCGATGTGCTCATCACCGAGATCGGCGGCACCACGGGCGACATCGAGGGCCTGCCCTTCCTCGAGGCCATGCGCCAGTTCGCCCTCGAGACCGGCCCGAAGGACTGTGTTTTCATCCACGTCACCCTGATCCCGTTCCTGAAGGCGGCGGGGGAACTGAAGACCAAGCCCACCCAGCAGAGCGTCGCCAAGTTGCGCGAGATCGGCATCCAGCCGCATATCCTTTGCTGCCGGTGCGATCATCCGATGACGCCCGAGATGCGCGAGAAGCTCAGCATGTTCTGCAACGTGCCCGCGAAGGCCGTGATCGAGGAGCTCGATGTCGAGCACTCCATCTACGAGCTGCCGCTGATGCTGCAGAAGGAGGGGCTCGATACGCTCGTCATCAACCAGCTCGGCCTGAAGGCCCGGGCGAACCCCAAGAACATCTGGGCCGAGGTCGTCCGCCGCATCAAGTCGCCCAAGCACGAGGTGAAGATCGGGGTCGTGGGCAAGTACATCGAGCTGCAGGATGCCTACAAGTCCGTCTACGAATCACTCAGCCACGCCGGCATCGCCAACCACGCCCGGGTCCGGATCATCCGGATTGATGCGGAGAACCTGGAGACCAAGGCGGGACTTTCCCGCCTGAAGCAGCTCGACGGGATTCTGGTGCCCGGCGGCTTCGGCGACCGGGGCATCGAGGGCAAGATCGCGGCGGCGCGCTATGCCCGCGAAAAGAAGATCCCCTATTTCGGCCTGTGCCTCGGCATGCAGGTGGCGGTCATCGACTACACCCGCAACGTGCTGCGGCTGAAAAACGCCAACTCCGTCGAGTTCGACGTGGACACCCCGCATCCCGTGATCGCGCTGATGGACGAGCAGCGGCATGTCGTCCTCAAGGGCGGCACCATGCGCCTCGGCGCCTACGAGTGCAAACTGAAGCCCGGCACGCTGGCGCGCAAGGCCTACGGCCGGGAGATCGTTTCCGAACGGCATCGCCACCGCTTTGAGGTCAACAACGACTATGTGGCCCGGCTGGAAAAAGCCGGCATGATGATCAGCGGCTGGAACCCCAAGCGCGGCCTGGTCGAGGTGGTCGAGCTGAAGAACCACCCGTGGTTCCTCGGCGTGCAGTGCCACCCCGAGTTCCAGTCCAAGCCCAACCAGGCGCACCCGCTCTTCGCCGCCTTCGTCGCCGCGGCGATCAAGAACCAGAAGAAATGATTTGAATGTGGAAATCAGGAAAACTGGAAGAAATGCACCGTCTGGGTTCCTGATTTCCTGAGTTCCTCATTTTCCCGATGCTCTTTAACCCCAAGAAACTCCTCCTGCTGGCCGGTCCGTGTTCCCTCGAGAACGAGAAGGTCTGTCGCGCCGCGGCCGGCATGCTGGCCAAGCTCGCGCACAAGCACCCGGAGCTGCAGATCGTTTTCAAGGGCTCCTTCGACAAGGCCAACCGCACCTCCTTCGGTGGAGATCGCGGTCCGGGGATGGAGGAGGGCCTGGCGCTGCTGGCGCTGATCAAGCGGGATTATGGGTTTCCCGTCGTGACCGACTTTCACGAGCGGCAGCAGGCTGCGGCGGTCGCCGAGGTTTGCGACGTGCTCCAGATCCCGGCCTTTCTTTGCCGCCAGACGGATCTGCTGCTGGCCGCGGCCGCGACCGGGCGGGTCGTCAATGTCAAGAAGGGGCAGTTTCTTTCGCCGCAGGAAATGGAGTTTGTCGTCAGCAAGCTGCGCCAGGGGAAGGCCAAGGAAATCTGGCAGACCGAGCGCGGCACCACCTTTGGCTACCAGAATCTCGTCGTGGACATGCGCTCGTTTGCGCAGATGAAGGCGCTCGGCGCCCCGGCGATCTTCGATGCCACCCACAGCGTGCAGCAACCCGGGGCCGCCGGCGGCAAGACGGGCGGCCGCCGGGAATTTGTGCCCCCGCTCGCCCGGGCGGCGCTGGCGGCCGGCGCCGACGGGCTGTTTATCGAGACGCACCCGAATCCGGAGAAAGCGATTTCCGACGGACCAAATCAGATTCCGATCGCTGAGATGCCCAAGCTGATCGCGTCGTGCCTGGCGGTGTGGCAGGCCGTTAGGGAATGAGTGTAGGGCGGGGTCGCTGACCCCGCCGCGTGCCAGGCGGGATCAGCGATCCCGCCCTACAGTTTCCCGGCATTGACCGACCCGTCCGCATGCGCATCTTTGCGGCCAACCAAACCACCCCATGTCCACCTTCATCATCGATGTGCCCATGCCCGCCATGGGCGCCACCGTCAGCGAACTCACCATCCTCCGCATCGCCGTCGCACCGGGCTCCCGGGTCAACAAGGGCCAGAAGCTGGCCGAGCTGGAGAGCGACAAGTCCGCCTTTGATTTCGAAGCACCCGCCGACGGCACGATCCTGGAAGTCAAGGCGGCGCCGGGTGACGTCAAAAGTTCCGGCCAGGCCATCTTCCGCATGGCAACGGGGGACCAGAGTTTGCAGCATCTGGCCATCGCCACCGCGAAGCACGATGCCGAGGTTACAGCCCGCATCGCGCCCGCCGAACAGTCGGGCCGCGGGGCGGCCGCGAGCCTCGTCTGGACACCGCGCGCCATCAAATTGGCGCAGGAAGCCGGCCTGGACTACGGGAAGATCACGGACATCGAGGCCACCGGCCCCGGGGGCCGCGTGTCCGGCGACGACGTCACAAAATACCAGGCGAGCCGGAGGTAGTCGCCCGTGCCCCTTCAGCCTACGATGGCGGCAGGGTCGGTAACCGTCAGCGACACCCGGCATATCACGTTTGGGCAACAGCGGAATCATCGCAGCTGTAGGAGCGGCTTTATGCCGCGATGTTGGAGGATCGAGCGCTGCGCGGATGCGCGATCGGGGCATAAAGCCCCTCCTACAGTTTGTTGCTTCCGGTCACAGGCGAAACGTGTTTTGCGGTCGCGGCTTTGCGTGAGCCTACGAATTTGCCAACTCGTAGCTCAGAATGCTCAGCGCGTAAATCGCCGCCGTGTCGCTGCGCAGGACGAGCGGGCCCAGGGTGATGGGTTGAAAACCATGGGTGATGGCGGCCGTCATTTCCGCCGGGGAGAAATCCCCCTCGGGGCCCACCAGCCATAACACATTGTGCGGCGCCGCCCCGGTCTTGGCGTGGTGATGCTTCAGCGCGGCTTTCAACGTCGTGGTGCCCGCGTGCAGGCTCGCGATGAGCTTCAGGTCATAGGTTTTGGCCGAGGTGATGAAGGCGGCGAGGGATTGGATTGGGGCGATGTCCGGCAGCCATGGGTTGCCGCATTGCTTGGCGGCCTCGATGGCCGCGTGGCGCCACTTTTCGATTTTCTTCTCCGACCGGTCGCCGTCGAGATGCACCTGCGTGCGCTCGCTGAGGAGCGGGACAATCCCCGCGGCGCCGACCTCGGTGGCCTGGCGGACAATATCATCCATCGTCGCGCCCTTGGGCAAGGCCTGGCCCAGCGTGATCGCATGGGCGCGCGGCGGGGCCTGCCGGACGGACTTGACCCGCAAGCCGGCGGCGCTCCGGCTCGCGTCGACACACTCCGTGATCCACTCGCGCCCGTGGCCGTCAAACCCCACCACCGGATCGCCGCGCCCGCAGCGGTTGACGGTCACCAGATGGTGGCTTTCCTCGGCCGACAGGCGGATTTCGGCCGGCTCCCGTTCAGTCGGCTGGCAGTAGGCGCGGAAGTCGGGCATGGGGGCATTTTCCCGGATTTTTCAGGCGGCGTCAACGCTGGGGGCGGGCGGTGCGGAGCAGGTTGATTTGTGGGCGGGGTGCCCTCACCCCGCGAGGCATGGGTAACCTGCGGGGTGAGGGCACCCCGCCCACAAGGAAAATCCGATATGACGGAATGTGCACAGTGCGGGATTGAATCCGGCGCCCGTATCGATTTCCTCACCGCCATGACGAAAACGCCTGAGGCCATATTCATTGGCACCGATAGCGGTGCCACCACTTCCAAGACGGGTGGGATCCGGGCTGACGGCTCGTTGATCTCGGAGCAATTGCTCCAAAGCTCGACCAACTCGGCCGCCGGGCGCGGCGCGGTCGTGCGCGGCTGGCTCGAGGGGGTCAAGGGATTCCTGGCGGCCCAGCAGTTGACGTGGGCCCAGGTCCGCGGGGTGGGCCTGGCGATTCCCGGTCCGTACCGGAGCTACGGCGTGCTCGATCGCTCGGCCAATCTGCCGGCGGATTTTGCGGGCTGGGATTTCCGGGCGGACTACGCGCAGGCCCTGGCGGAGGCGGCGGGCCGACCGATCCCGCTCGTCGTCGGCAATGACGGCAACCTGGGCGGCGTGGGTGAAGCCCAGCGGGTCTGCGCCGGCCGGAAGGCTTCCGTGCTGATGCTCGCGCCCGGGTCCGGCCTGGGCTGTGCCTACGTCGATCCCAACGGTTTGCCCCTGGATGGCGATACGCTCGCCGGCATGGAAGCGGGCCACATGCCGGCGCCGCTGCAGCTGCTGGGCGTGCGCCCTTATCCCTGCGGTTGCGGCCGGGACTGGGGTTGCGTGGAGGCCTATACGACGATCTCGGGGCTGCCGCACCTCCTGGCTGATTTCCTGCCGAAGTTCCCCGGGCACGCGCTCGCGACGTCCACGTTGTCGCCCAAGGAAAAGGTGCTGACCTTGCGCGGCCTGGCCCAGAAGGAAGATCCCCTGGCCTGCGCCATCTTCGATTTTCAGGCCAAGGTCATGGGCCTGCATGTGGCCAACCTCGCGCTGGCCCTGGACCCCGAATTTGTCGTGATCGGCGGCGGGCTCATCGACCCCGGCGCGACCACCCCCGAATTCCGGGAGCGTTATTTGGGCATGATCCGTTCGACGGCGATGCCTTATCTCTGGCCGGCACAACGGGAGAAGCTGAAGATCGTGCCCGCTACCCTGGGTGAGCTCTCGCAAGCGGTCGGTGCAGCGCTGCTCGCCAAGTACACGGCGGAGAAACAATGAACCCAGTTCATCCTGCAGGCCACGACTGCGCCTGACTCGATCTCTGCTACGGCGGGAAGGGGGTAAGGGTTCTGTCCGCGAGCAGATGCCGGCTTGGCCCCGGAGAAATGCGCTTGAAAAAAGCCCCGATTAATGGCCCCTTGGTAACCGAGTGGATTGGACCGCGTCATCGCTTGTCCATCGAAAGATAATTCATCCCCAATTATGAACACCTCGAAAAAGCTCCTCCTCGCGGCCGCCTTTGCCCTGACCGCTTGCCTGAACGGTTTTGGTCAGGTGGCCCCGCCGCCTTCGCATCCGGCCGCCAATATTGATTTGTCAAAGCTTACGCCGGAAATGCGGGCCTTGGTCACGCAATTGCAGAGCCAGGCGGTCCAACTGCGTGGTATCGCTGACACCCTTCGGGCGCAGCTGAAGGACAAGACGGCCGACCAGCGAAAAGCCATCATTGATCAGTTCCGCAAGGACAACGCCGCGGTCATCGATGCCCAGCGTGAATTGGCCAAGCAAATCCGGGCGGAAATGAAGCAACTGCGAGACCAGCGTAAGGGTACGGGCTGATCTTATTTCCCAGTCAATTCCATCAAGGGTGACTGCTTTGGCTGGCACCTTTTTTTTGCGGCGAATCAGCCTTATCTTCGTGGCCGGCGCCTGTTTCGTCTGGCCCGGTGCATCTGCCTCGGCAACGGGTCCTGATCCATTGGCCAGTCGAGATGTTGCCGCACTGACAAGTGCTGATATCGACGCCTTGGCGAAACTATTGCAGGCCGACTGGCAGTCTTCATTCGAGACTACCTTGGGTCTTGGTTGGGACAGTAACCTCCTGCTCTCCAGCCTGACTCCCGAGGACAGCGGCTTCACCCGGGTTGGCGTGGAAGGCATGCTGTGGCATCTCCCGCGGGAGGAGCAACCGGTGGAGTTTATTGGCTTTCTGAATGCCAACTATCGGAAAATGTTTTCTTCGGAGCGCCTGCCCCATGATGCCCAGGCCTTTTGCCAAGGGGAGGCCCGCTGGCGTCCAACTCCCCCGGTCCGATTGACCCTGCTGGCCCAAGGTTATTACCTCGATTCCGTGCTGGACCTCTCGACCGAGAGCGAACGTCTCGCTGCCCCGCTCCAGAATGAAGGGGTCAACACCGGCCTTGGGGTGCGTTGGGATCCCAGTTCGCGCTGGTGGCTGGAAACAACCGGCACGGTCAACTTCAGCAATTTTCCCGATATTCCGGAAGATTTCCTGGAGTACCGGTTTGCCCTGCACGGCGGTTGGCTGTCCGCCGACGGCAAACTGAAACTCGGCCTCGGCGCGCGCCAATATGACCGTCGCTACCAAGACCGAAATCGCACGACGCGTGGCGGGCGGCCGATTCCAGGAGCCGAGTTGCGGTATCGCGCACCCGAACTTGAACTTACCGTGGAGCAATCCATGGAATGGCACGGCACCTGGCGATTCAACGGCTCGGTTGCCGTGGGGCAAAATGACGACAACGGCGGCGGCTATTATGATTACCGGCTCGGCAAATTGTTCGCATCCATCGAATGGCGCCGCGCCGCATGGAGCGCCCAATTGAAGTTCGATGCCGGACGTTACCGCTGGGATGTCCAGACCGCCGGGATCGGGCTGAACCCG
>JBAXWQ010000019.1:0-21651 GCA_037128315.1 Opitutia bacterium
AAATCCGTTTTTTTCCAAAATGAGGTGATCGCGACCGGGACAGGCGGCCGGCAGGTTGGCGGGCCGGCAGACGCGCTCGAGCGCGGTGATGTCCGCTTCAAATCCCTTCTGGTCCCAGACATGGTCGCCCAGGGTGATGGCATCCACGCCCGACTCGAGGAGCGTTTGGCAAATGCTGGCGGTGATGCCCGCCCCGGCGGCGGCGTTCTCGCCGTTGGCGATGACAAAATCGACCGCGTGCTCGACGCGCAGTTTCGGCACCAGCGCCGCGACCGCTTCCCGGCCGGGCTTGCCGACGATATCGCCGATGAAGAGGAGCCTCATATCAACCGATTGTCATCGCGAGGCCGGCGCAGCCGGCCGTGGCGATCCAGCCGATTTGAATGGCTCAAGGCCCTGAGCCAAGCCGAAGGGCTGGATTGCCTCGTCGCGTTGCCTCTTGCAATGACGGGCTCACTCACGGCGCAAGGTAGCTGGCGCTTGAGGCATTGCCGATCCCACTGGGGCTGATGCGGGTGGCCTTGCCGGACTCGGTGTCGAGAAGATAGAGGCTGCTGGTGTTGGCGGCGCGGAAGGTGCAGATCACATGGCGGCCATCCGCCAGCCACATGGGCTCGATCGCATCGGTCGGGGCCTTGGAGGCGATCTTGCTGGCCTTGGTCGCGAGATCGAACACCGCCACCTGGTAACCCCGGCCAACCCCGGCGGTGAAGACGACCTTGTTCGGATCGGCCAGGCTCCAGTCCGGCTCGGCGCAGTACTTGGAGATATTCGTGGCCAGGCGACTGAGCGCGCCGCCGCTGGCGGGCATCATGTACAGCTGGGGGCCGCCGGCGGCGTCGGAGACCACGATGAGCCGCGAGCTGTCGGGGGACCAGGTCGGTGAGGCCTCGATGGATTGGTTTTTTGTCAGCCGGTGGATCTGGCGGCCCTGCGTGTTGCCGACGTAAACCTCGGGATTGCCCTCGCCGGACAGCACCATCGCGATGCGCGAGCCATCCGGGCTGTAGCGCCCGCCACTGTTCGTTCCCTTGAAGCTGGCGAGCAGGGAAATCCGGCGATTGTTCATTTCCAGCACATAGATGTCCGGGAAACTGGTGCGGTAGCTCGTGAAAATGATCTTGGAGCCGTCCGGCGCCCAGCGGGGACCGAGGATCTGCTTCCCTTCCGAGGTCCAACGGAGCACGTCACCGAAGAAGAGGTCGGAAGTGTAGATCTCAGTCTTGCCGGTCTTGTCGCTCAGGAAGGCGAGCCGGCCGGCGAAGAAGCCCTTGAGGCCGCTGGTCTTCGTGACGGCCACATCCGCGGCCCGCAGCAGCGCGTTGCGCAGATTGGTGCCGGTCACCGTCTGGCTGGCCACCGGGGTGCCTGCGCCCTTGGTGATGGTGACACTGACCTGGTTGGCGCCGGCCGGCGCGAAGCTCAACCCGTAGGCGCCGCCGCTCGCGACGACCCGGTAGCGGCCGTGGGCGCCGAACGCGGTGAGCGCGAGGTTCTGCAGTTCCGGGGACGAGGCAGAGACCGTCACCGGGATCGTCGTGGTATCGGCGTCGACACTGACGGTGCCGATATCGCGCTGAGCAAAAACGGGCGCGACCAGCGCGAGCCCGAGGAGAAAACGCAAAATGTGCTGCATGGGAATCAGGATGAAATTATGATGATAAGTGGCGGGCCGGTTTTTGTTTTACTCCCGGCAACCTACTCACAAGGTCAAAGCGCCTCGTTTTCCAAGCCATTTTCGCAAACCACTCGTGACCACCGACGCCCTCAAGGAAGCCCTCAAGCAAGTCAAGTACCCCGGATTCAGCCGCGACATCGTATCCTTCGGCCTGGTCCGGTCGGCGGTCTTCGTCGACGGCACCGCCCGGGTAGCGGTCGCCCTGACCACATCTGATCCCAAGCTGCCCATGCTGCTCAAGCAGGACATCGAACGCTGCCTGCGCGCGCTCCCCGGGGTCAAGGACGTCATGATCGAGCTGGCCGTGTCCGCCGCCAAGGCCCCGCCGGCCGGCGGTCAGGCGACGCCGGGTGGCGGCACCGCTCCCGTGGGACTCAAGCATTCCGTCGCCATCGCCTCCGGCAAGGGGGGCGTGGGCAAATCAACTTTCGCCGTCAACCTCGCCTGCGCCCTGGCCCAGGTCCTCGAAGCCCGGGGTCGGCCCGGCCGCGTGGGCCTGATGGATTGCGACATCTATGGCCCTTCCGTGCCCCTGATGATGGGCCTGACGGGTCGCCCGGAGATCGAGGGCGAGTCACTCGTCCCCCTCGAGCGCCATGGCGTGAAAGTCATGTCGATGGGCTTTCTGGTGGACGACAACACCCCCGTGGTCTGGCGCGGGCCGATGATCATGAAGACCATCCAGCAATTCGTGCAAAACGTGAAGTGGGGCGAACTCGACGTGCTGCTGGTCGATATGCCGCCGGGCACCGGCGACGCCCAGCTCTCCCTCGTGCAGACGCTGCCGCTGGATGGGGCCATCCTCGTAACAACGCCCCAAACGGCCGCGACCAACGTCGCGCGCAAAGGCGGCCTGATGTTCCAGAAAGTCAATGTGCCCCTGCTGGGGGTGGCCGAGAACATGAGCTGGTTTGAGGACGCGACCGGCCAGAAGCTGCCGCTCTTTGGCGAGGGCGGTGGCGCCCTGACCGCCGAGTCGCTGGGCACGGTCCTGCTCGGCCAGGTGCCGCTTTATCCGGAAATCCGCGCGGGGGGCGATTGCGGCCTGCCGGTGGTGGTCAACACCCCGACCAGCAAACCCGCGCAGGTATTTCGCGCCATCGCCGAGGCCCTGCTGGTCAGATTAAAGGTGTGAGCGGCTGATTGACACGGGCCCCGCGAGACATCTAGTTATATTCCCACATGACACTGTCGCATGTCCAACACCAGCCGACGATGAGGGTCGGGCGCATCAACCTTGGGTGCTAAAGGCTAAACCCGTGGCTGCCATGACGATCACTCCCTCAGAGACCACCGGCAGCCGGGACTTCGTCAAGCAATCCAGCCTCTACCAGGAATTCCTGGCCGAGCGGGAAGAGATCCTGAAGCACAAATGGATCGAGTCCGAGCGGCTCGGGTACGACATCGGCTTCGAGCGCGCCCTGCTGGACTGGATCCGCAAGCATCGCGACAGCTGGCGCGCGGCGCGGCGCGCGCAATTGGCGACGGTCAGTTCGGCGGTGACCAAAAAGTAAGCAGGGCCCGCGCTGGGCGCTGAGGCGGGCTGCAACGGGCCGACCGACCGCGATCAGCGAAGCTCCGGGACTTGGGGAAATCGTGCAACTGTAGCCGGGGTCGCTGACCCCGGACCGGCCTCGGCGAGGCCGGCTACAACCAAGCCGGAACACGCCCCGGGGTACCAGACCCAAAGGCCAATAAAAAAGCCGGTTCCAGTGAACCGGCCGGATAGACTGGGGAAGGCAAAAGCCCCCGATCGTCTTACTTGATTTCCTTGTGGAGCGTGTGGCGCTTGAGGAAGGGATTGTACTTCTTCTTCTCGATACGCTCAGTGACGGTCTTCTTGTTCCGCTTCGTGAGGTAGCGGGACGGCGGTTTACCCTCTTTGCGGGCTTCGGTGCATTCCAGTGTGACGGTTTCTTGCATGGCTGATAAATGGAGTTAAGGGTCGAGAGCAAAGCTGCACGCCACCCCCGTGCAACCTAAAACTTCATATCGCCCGTAGGTCGGGCTTTAGGCCCGGATTCGGTGGTCGACCGTCGGGCCTAAAGCCCGACCTACAATATACTTCGGCGCCGGTGGACTTCGATCGTCAGGCGCTGACCTTCTTTTCGGTCAAGGCCATCATCACCCCTCGCCGGAACAGGGTCACTTGGCCGGAACTGGACGATACGACGAGCGAGATGCAGTCGGCGGCCACCGAAATGGCCGCAGCCGCGGCATGACGCGAGCCGAGCCCGCTGGGCAGGGTATGATTGTAGTCGGCGGCCTGGATGAGTGAACCCGCCGACTCCACCACCCCATCGCCCCGGATGACAAAGGCGCCGTCGATGGAGGAAAATTCCTTGATGGTTTCATCCATGAAGGGATTGAGGATGTTCCGGTCCTCCTCCTTGTAGCCGTAAAATGGATTGAGCACGAGCGGCTTGGTCAGCTGCTCGACCTTTTCGCTGTCACCGACGACGAAGAGGCAGCCCACCGGCCGGCCCTCGCGGCCTTCCACGGCCAGTTCGGTCGCCACGGCGATGACCCGCTCCAGCACCTCCGGCTTCACGTCCGGCGGCAACAGGTCGGCATGGCCGGTGAGGAGCGTCTGGAATTCCTTCTCCACGTCCACCACCACAATCGTGTCGAACTGGTTGCTGCCCGCCATGCCCCCGACGCAGCAGATGCGGTCGTTGAAGACGATGAGCCCGCGGGTCAGGCCGACCAGCACCGCGCTGCGCAGCTGCGCCATGCGCTGGTTGGAAAAGGAACGGACCTGGATCGTCTCGCCGAAACGCGCCGGGTGGTCCTCGGCTTCCGTCAGGCTCCGCGTCACCAGAATGGTCTTGAGCGAGGTCTTCCATTTCGGGGACTCAAAGCCGCCGGTGAAGGTGTCGCCGAAAACCATCAGGCCGGTGCAGCCGCTGCCACTGGCAATTTTCTCGGCCTCGCGCAGCACCACGCGATTCACCCGGCTCTGCGGGGCGGGCGTGGACTTGGCGGCGATGCCGCCAAAACCGGCAAAGAGGCGGTCGTACAGCGAGTCGAGGTCGGGCGCGTGCACGAGGCTGTCCACGAAATCCTGCTCCTTGAGCAGCCGCGCCAGGGCGGCCAGGACCTGCAGGTAATCGCGCGCCTTTTCGCCGGCGATCAGCATGAGCACGAGCCGCACCGGCTCGTTCTCCATCGCCCCGTCGTAGCGGATGCCGTAGTGGCTGCGGCCCACGGCGAGCACGTAGCGCCGGCTCATCTTCACCCGCACGTGGGGCATGGCGACACCCAGGCCCAGGTAGGTGGTCATCGTGCTCTCGCGGCGGAGCAGGCCCTTCAGCAGGGCGTCCCGGTGCAGGTCGGGGAAACGCTCGACCGTGAGGTCGAGCAGCTCCGCCAGCGCCCCCTCCATGTCCGCGCTCCCGAGGTCGAGGATCCGGCCGCGGGAAATGTATTTGTCGAGCCGCATTATTTAGAAATCCCAGATCACAATGGCCAAAATCAAAAATACTGGAATCCGATATCTCCCGCTAATTATTTTGGACTTTGGCTGCTTGGCGTTGGTCGTTTATTTCTCCCAGTCCAGCGCCCCTTTCTTCACCTCGTAGAAGAGCCCGAGCACGAGCACGCCGAGGAAGAAAAGCATGGGGGATAGGATGGCGATATGGTTGGCGAGAAAATCCCGGTAGACAAAAGTCCACGGAATGAGAAACACCACCTCGATGTCGAACAGGATGAACAGCATCGCGGTGACGTAGAACTTGACCGAAAACCGCGTGTGGGTGCTGCCGTCGCCCGCCACGCCGCATTCGTAGGGCGTGTCCTTGAGCGCGTTCGGGCGGAAACGCTGGCCGAGGAACTGGCTGACCATGATCACCCCGAACGTGATCCCGCCCGCAAGCGCGACCTGGACGAGGATGGGAAGATAGGCGTCGTACGACATCCCCGCCAAGATGCGCGCATCGCCCGCCCCGCTTCAAGTGGAATTTTCCGGTGGGCGATCCTCCGGCAGGATGTCGGGCGGCGGGGTTTGCGTTTGCCGGCAATCTGCATCTCCTCCGTTCATGCGCCTGATAGCCCTGGCACTCTTCCTCTGCAGCCTTCCCCTCACCATGTCCGCCCTCGAAGCCTTTCCCCCAACCCCCGCTGACACGTCGGAGCTGAAAACCCTGCCCGCCGGCCGCCTCCTGAAGTCCGCGGGCGGCGGCGACTACTTTGCCGGGGCCAACAATCTCTTCGGCCCGCTCTTCCGGTACATCTCCCGGCACGAGATCGCCATGACCACCCCCGTGGAAGCCCGCGTGGACGATGCCGCCATGTTCTTCTGGGTCGCGCCGGGCGAACAAGGCAAACTCGCCGGCAACGAGGCGGGGGTGGAGGTGATCACCGTCCCTGAGCGCCGGGTCGCCAGCCGCGGGGGGCGCGGCGGCTACAGCCGGGCCAACTTCGAGGCCGCCCGCACCGCCCTGCTCGCCTGGCTCGGTACCCAGCCGGACGTGGAGGCTGCCGGCGCGGCCTACGCGGTCTACTGGAACGCACCCTTTGTGCCGTTTTTCCTAAAGCGCTACGAGGTGCACATCCCGGTGCGGGCCCGGGTCCGCGCACCGCAATAGCGGAGCTTGAACGGCTCCGGCGCGGGGCCCCGCGCCCTCCCGGCAAGCCCGCCGCCGTCACTGCAGCGTTGTCCGGGCCAGGCTGAGGGCGAAAAGCAGAAAGACCACCCCGAGGGTGCGGTCGATCCAGTGGCCATGGCGCAGGAATTTGCCCCGCACGGCCGGCTGGGTGAAGACCACGGAGACAAAACAAAACCAGGCGATGCTGGAGAGCGTCATCCACACCCCGTAGCCTACCTGGATTAATTTGGGCGTCTGCGGACTGACGCGCAGCACAAAGAGGGCGATAAAAAAAAGCGCCGCCTTGGGGTTGAGCACATTGACCAAAAAGCCGGTCGCGCACGCGGCCCGGTCGGTGGGCGCCAGGTTGATCGCCGCCAGATTAAGGTCCGCGGTGCGCGGTGGCGACCGCAGGGCCTGGACGCCGACATAGGCCAGATAGGCCGCCCCCAGGTATTGCAGCACCACCAGGACCCCGGGCGAATCATGGAGCAGCCACCCCAGGCCGAGCACACAGTAGGAGATGTGGATGGAAAGCCCGGCCCCGATGCCGAGGCTCGTCCAGACCGCCGCGCGCCGGCCGTGCGCGAGGCTTTGCTTGAGCACGATGGCGAAGTCCGGCCCGGGACTGGCCACCGCCAGCGCATGGGCCACGACGATCACCAGAAATTCAGACCAGTAGGCAGTCATGGGGCGGCCAAGCACACGGAACCCGGACCCGCCGCCGGCTATTTCCTCGGCCCGCGCAGTTCCATGTCCTGCGGGACGGTGCTGAGGGCCTCGGCCAGGGTGCTCAGGCCTTCCTTCACCTTCATCATGCTGTCCTGGTGCAGGGTCTTCATGCCGCTCTTCATGCAGATGCGCTTCAACTCGGCGGTCTCGGACTCCTTGTTGATGGCCTCGATCAGTTCCTCGTTGTTGACGAGCAATTCGTGGATGCCGACGCGGCCCTTGTAGCCGGTGCTGTTGCACTTGGGGCAGCCGGTGGGACTGGCCTTGTAGATCTGCCCGCTCCAGCCGATGGCGCGCTGCATCACTTCCTTTTCGCGGCCCTCGGGTTCGTAGGCGACGCGGCAGACCTTGCAGACGCGGCGCATGAGCCGCTGCGAGCAGACGGCGACGAGCGAGGAGGAAATCATGAACGGCTCGATCCCCATGTCCGTCAGGCGGGCGATGGTCGACGGCGCATCGTTGGTGTGCAGCGTGCTGATGAGCATGTGGCCGGTCAGTGCGGCCTCGACGGCGATGTTCGCCGTCTCCTTGTCGCGGATTTCGCCGACGAGGATGATGTCGGGATCCTGCCGGAGGAAGGCGCGCAGCGCCGCGGCAAACGTGAGCCCGATCTGCCGGTGCATCTGCATCTGGTTGATGCCGGGCAGCGTGTACTCGATCGGATCCTCGGCGGTGCGGATCACCACGTCCGGCGTGTTGATCTCGTTGAGCGCCGAATAGAGCGTCATCGACTTGCCGGAACCCGTCGGCCCGCAATGCAGGATCATGCCGTAGGGCTGGCGGATGCACTCGCGGTACTTGGCCAGGTTTTCCTCGCTGAAGCCCAGCGCCGGCAGCGGCAGCGTGGATTTCTGCTTGTCGAGGATGCGCATCACGACGCCTTCGCCGTGATTGAGCGGCGCGGTGGAGACGCGCAGATCGATGTCGATGTTCTTCTTGTTGTACTGCTTGAAAACGATGCGGCCGTCCTGGGGCAGGCGGCGTTCCGCGATGTCCAGGTTGCACATGATCTTGATGCGGGCGACGAGCGCGCCGGCCACCTTGCCGGGCAGGCGGAGTTTCTCCTGCGTGAGGCCGTCGATGCGGTAGCGGACGACCACTTCCTTCTCCCAGGGCTCAATGTGGATGTCGGAGGTGCCGGCGAAGTAGGCGTCCTCAATGATGCGGTTCGCCAGCTGGATGATGGGCGCGGACTCCTCATTCTCGAGATCCTCGTCCTTGATGTCGCTCTCGGTCTCGTCGAACTGCGCCCCGAGCTGGTCGACCACGTCGGAAAACTGCACTTCATCCCGGACCTGGTCCCGCTTCAGCTTCTCGCGGATGTCCGATTCGCGCCCGAGCAGGCGGATGACGCGCTGGCCGGTCTTGTCCTGGATCTTGGTCGCCACGGCCGTCTCGAACGGATTGGCGAAGGCGACGAGCAGGAAATCACCCACCTGCCCGACCGGCAAAATCATGTTCTTCTGGCAGAACTCGAGGTCGATCTTCTCGAACGTGTTGTTGTGAATCTTGTAGCGGGCGACGTTGTACGGCGAGAGCCCCAGCGCCCGGCACTTGGCCAGCAGGAGCTGGAAAATGGTGATGCGATGATCCGCCTGCAGGATCTGGTCCAGCTGGTCCCCCGTCGGCTCGTCCGGCCGCGCGAGCAGCACGGCCTTGTTGTCGGCCGTGAGTTTCCCCATCTCCTCCAGCTTGTCGATGATCTGGGTCTGTGTGCGTCCGAGCGGCATGGCTTAGGAGGGCATGGGCGGGGTCGAGCCGCTGGGCGGCGTGGAGGCCGGCCGGGGAAAGGGCGTGGAGCTGCCCGCGGGCAGGGGAAACGGCGCCGTGCTGCCCGTCGCCATCGGAAACGGGGCCCGGGTGCCGCTCTTCTGGCCGCCCGTGCGCTTGTTCGCCTCGGTCCGCTCGGCGACGACGCGGTCCAGAAAATCCGCAATAATGTCCATGGTCGTCGCCTGCCAGATGATCTGCCCGCCCAGTTTTTTCTCCCAGTAGGCCCGCGCGGCGGGGCTGAGGTAGTAGGCGGTCGCCACGAAGTGAAAATCCTCCTCCTTGTCGAACGGCACGCTCCACGTGGCCCAGCAGGCATCGATGTCGAGGTCCTTCTTCACGTCCTCCGGCACCTCATAGCCGCGGAGATCGATGACCCCCACCCCATGGTCGTCGACCACGTGATGGAGCAGATCCTCCTCGCGCAGCACTTTTTTCTCGAAGACGAGGATGCTGAGCACCGAGCTGCGGCGCATGTCGCCGGTGGCGGCAATCTCGAGCAGGCGCTCGTTGGCCGCCTCCAGGTCCTCGAACTTCACCAGGCTGTGCTCGATCAAAGCCGAGCCCAGCAGGCGGTTCGAACGCATCAGTAATGGCCGGTGTTCCGACATGGGGTTGACCGCAATCTACTCAGCGCTTGGCAGTTGGCGATTTCTTTTCTTTCGCCCGCATCTTCTTGACCCGCTTTAACAATTCCTTGCGGAGCTTCGGAATGCCCGTCTCCGCGAGGCAGGAAATCGGCACCAATTCCACCTTGGGGTAGCGCTTTTGGAATTTCTTGAGGTTCGTCAGCGCCGCCGCCTCGTCCATCTTGTTCGCCGCCACCAGCCGCGGCTTGTCCAGCAGCGCCGGCGAGTAGAACTCCAGCTCCTTCAACAGCTGCTTGTAGTCGTCGCGCGGATCACGGGTGTCGGTGCCGGCCAGGTCGAGGATGATGAGCAGCAGCTTGCAGCGCTCGATGTGTTTCAGGAACCGGTGCCCCAGCCCCTTGCCGCTGCTGGCGCCCGCAATCAGCCCGGGCACATCCGCCATGATCAGGCGCTCGTAGTCGTCCGGATAGTCGATGATGCCGATCTGCGGATGCAGCGTGGTGAACGGATAGGCGGCCGTCTTCGGCCGGGCGTTCGTGATGAGATTGGTCAGGGAGGATTTGCCGGCATTGGGGAAACCCACCAGGCCGATGTCGGCGATGCTCTTCAGCTCCAGCCGGTAGTTCCCGGCCTCGCCCGGCTCGCCCGGGCCGGTCTTGCGGGGGGCGCGCATGACGGAGGACTTGAACTTGGTGTTGCCCGCCCCGCCCTTGCCGCCCTTGCAGAGCACGAACTCCTGCCCGTCGGCGAGGATCTCCGCCACCACTTCGCCGGTGTCGAGATTCAGGCAGACCGTGCCGAGCGGGACACGCAGGATGGCCGGCCGGCCTTCGCGCCCGTTGCAGTCGGCGCCCTGGCCGTGCTCGCCGCGCTCGCCCGTCCAGTGGGGCTTGAACTTGAAATCAATCAGGTTGTTCTGGTCGTCGTCGCCACGCAGGACGACGTCGCCGCCCTTGCCGCCGTCGCCGCCGTTGGGGCCGCCCCACGGCTCGTATTTTTCCCGGCGAAAGCTCACGCAGCCGCGACCGCCGTCGCCCGCGCGCGCCTTGATGGATGTTTCGTCGATGAACATGGGTCTATCAGTCTATGCCTGCGCGCTCGCGTAAAGCGCAATCGGCAGGTGCCTCTGATAATGTCGAAAATCGCCGTCGGTGGTAAAAATTTCCAGCTGGTGGCGGACCGCCACCGCGCAAATCAGAAAATCGGTCATTGATCCCTGCACGCCCTTGCGGCGGCAGTGGTTAAAATACTGCGCGGCGGTCTCAAAATCTTCCGTTTGCAGCGGTAGGTCGGGAAAGCTCCGCAAGGCATTGCGCACCTGCTCGAATTGCGGCCCTGGCCTGATGCCCGACAACAGTTCCTGCCGGATCGGCCCGATAATGGCCACCGCACCGTGGGCGACCAGCCATTCCAGCTCCGCCCGCATGATCGATGGCGCCGCTTCCGTCCGCCGGAAAGCTGCCGACCAGATCGGCGTGTCGGCCAAGACCTTCATCGCTTCGTCCGCTCGGCCTTGTAATCAAAGGCCGGCTCAAAGACGACCGTCCCAAACAGACCGGTCACCGCGCGCTGCTGGCGGTGGCGGATATATTCGGTCAGGGCTTCGTTGACGGTGGCTTTCTTGGTCTTGTGGCCACCCGCCTTCTTGGCCTTGGCCAGCAAGCGGTCGTCAATTTCAAGGTTTGTGGGCATGCTCACACAGTGGCCCACACAATAATCCTGTCAAGCCGGGCTCGCCGCACTGAGCGCAGGCCGGCCCAAGATCCCGGCTCAGGCCGTGATCTTGATCCCCTTGCGGAGGTAGGTCGGGACGTCGAGGTCCTGCCCTTCATGGAGGTTGCGGTCGGATTTGTCGAAGGCCCCGCGGTTTTCCACCACCTCTCCCTGGAAGCCGAACTCGACCTGCTTGGGTTTGTCCGCCGGCGGCACCGTCTCATGAGAGGACCCTGACTTGCCGGCGGGGGTGGTCGCGGGCGGGGCGGAGGTGACCCGGACGGGTTTGTCGGCCACCGGCCGGCTGGGCGCCGCCGGGGGCCGGCGGACGAAATTCCGGCCGCCCAAATCCGTCGTGCCAATGACGCAAATCTCGACCCGGCCCTGCAGGCCTTCGTCGATCGCCGCTCCCATCACCACATGGGCTTCGCGGCCGAACTCCTCGGTGATGGCGGTCATCAGATCGTTGACCTTCGCCAGGGTCAGATCGGCGCCGCCGGTGATGTTCACCAGCAGTCGGTCGGCCTTCCGGGCGTACTCGGGGGTGTGGAGCAGCGGGCACTGCTTGAGATCATCCAAGGCCGCCTGCGAGGGATTGTCCCCCTCGCCCACGCCCAGCCCGAAGAGGGTCTTGCCGCCGCGGTGCTGGAAGACCTGTCGCAGCGCGGTGAAATCGACGTTGATCAGGCCGGTCCGGGACAGCATGCCCCAGATGGACTTCACACCGCGCCCGATCCACTCGTCGGCGCGGGCAAAGGAATCCAGCACACTGGTCTGCTCCGTGCCCTCCTGCAGGAGCATGTCGTTCGCCAGCGGGATGACCGCATCGCACACCCGCCGCAGTTCGGCCAGGGCTTCCTCGGCCTGCTTGCGCCGGCGGCCGCCCTCGAAGCTGAAGGGCAGCGTGACGAAGGCGATGACGACCGCGCCCGCCGCCGCGGCAATTTCCGCGACCACGGGCGTGGCACCGGAGCCCGTGCCGCCACCCAGGCCGGCGACGAGAAACACCAAGTCCGTATCCTTCACGATCTCGGCAATCTTGTCCCCGTCGGCCTCCGCCGCCTTGCGGCCCAGCTCCGGATCGCCGCCCGCGCTGAGGCCGCGCGTGAGGCTGGCGCCGATCAGGATCTTGTCCTGCACCGGCGAGGTGCCGAGCGCCTTGAGGTCGGTGTTGATGACGGCGAGCTGGAGCCGGTCGAGATTCTCCATCTTCAGGCGGTCCACGGCATTCGATCCGCCGCCGCCCACGCCGATCAGCTTGATGCCGACCTGGCGGTCCGTCATGGCCTCGAGAGGCAGTTCGTTGGCAAGTGGGTCCATGGGCGTCAGGTGGTCGCGAAAATACGGGTGAGGTAGCTCAGAAGGCCGGTCTTGCGCCGGGCGGGCACGGCATGCTCGTAGGCGCCGCGCAGGCCAAACTGGAAGACCCCCAGCACGGTGCTGAACATCGGGTCCTTCAGCTCCTCCTTGACCCAGGACGGGGCCTCGCCGCGCCGCGCCGGCAGGCCGAACACGCGCGTGGCGGCCTCCTCGATGCCGGGCATCCGCGAAGTCCCGCCGGTCAGGATAATGCCGGCCCCGCAGTGTTCCGCGGCAAAGGCCGGGCCGAGCTTCAGCTTCACGACCTCGAGCAGCTCGAGCGTGCGGGCGGCCGCGATGGTCTCGATCGCCAGCTTGGACAACTGCCGGTCCCCGAAGGCGCCGTCGCCGTTCAGCCAGACCTTGTCGGTCTTGTCGCGGGTCTGCACCGTGCCGCGGGCATGGCGCAGCTTGAGCAGTTCCGCCTGGGCGGCGGTCACGCGGAGACCGATGCTCAGGTCGTTGGTCAGATGATCGCCCGCCACCGGCAGCGTGCCGGTCACCAGCACATGGCCGTCGCGATACAGCACAAAATCCGTGACGCCCTTGCCGAGGTCGATGACAAGCACGCCCTGCGAACGCTCCTCCGGCGTGGTCAGCAGCGAGCCGCTCGCCAGGCTGGCCAGGACGAGTTCGCGCACCTCCAGATGATAGCCGCCCACCACATGGATGTTGTCGGCCACCTTGCTCTCCGGACCGTGCACAATCCAGTAACCCACCTCGAGCCGGCGGCCCGACAAATGCTCCGGGGCCGGCACGATGCGACCGTCCAGCTGGAACGGCCGGCGGATCTGATGGATGCCCGTGCGCCCCGCGGGCAGCTCCTTTTCCTTGGCCATCTGGCAGACGGCCTCAATGTCGAGGGCGGTCACGGTGTTGTCGGCGGACTTCACGTTGACCGAGGCCTCGTTGTAAAATGCATCCAGCTGCCCGCCGGTCTGGGCCAGCCAGACCTCCTCGATGCGGACGCCCGCGCGCTTCTCCGCCATCTCCAGCGCGTGATGCGTCGCCTCGCAGGCGGCCTTATAGTCGACGACCTCTCCCTTCATGATGCCGCGGGCGGGGGCCACGCCCACGCCGATGATGTTCAGGCTGCGGCCGCGGGCGATTTCGCCCACCAGCACGGCAATTTTACCGGTGCCGATTTCCACGGCCCCGACGATTCGACTGTTGTTAGAGATCACGCTTCGCTTTCCGTTGAGAGGGTTGCAGTAAAAAATTGGACGGCGGGGCCTTGGGCGGGACCGTCGCGGTGGCCGCCGTCTCCAGCACCACTGGCACCTGGCCCTCGAGGGTGAGATTGACGGATTTCAGCGCCGGCTCCGGCAGGGCATGGGCCCGATCGATGATGTAATCGAGCTGGGCGACCTGCTTGAAGAACGCCCGCTTGCGGGTAAAGACGATCTCCGGGATATCCTGCGTCTTGACCAGGAGTTCATCGGTCTCGGCCAGCCGGGCCAGGGAGACGATCAGCCACTCCCGGTAGAGATGGGGTGCCTGCAGCTGGGCGGTGGAGAGCAATTCAGACACATCGGCCATGCCGGTGATTGGCTCGAAGCCCCGGCCGGCGCGCACGAGCCGGATGCCATCGAGCCAGGGCAGGCCCGCGAGCATTGAGGGGTCGTAATTGAGCCCGGCGTAAACCACGCCGTCCTTTGCCACCAGCAGTGGCTGGGCGGCGCCCACCCCGGTATCCGCCTGCACCCGGGCGACCGGCGTGCGCTCCTGCAGGGTGACCACCAGCGTGGCGGGAAAACTCCGCGTCAGCACGGCGACCCGCACCTGGCCGTGCGCGAGCAATTTGTCCCGCAGCGCCGGCAGATCGAGGGCCATCAGGCTGGCCGTCTTCGGCAAGGCGAGCATTTCCTCCGCCCACTTCTGCGTCAGCACCCCATCCGTGATCAGCGCAACCCGGCCCACCGGTGCACTGTGCACCGCCGTGGCCAGTCCGGCGCGATCCGTGGCCCAGGAGTGGACCAAGGCGTAAAGACCCCAGCCCAAGCCGGCGACGAAGGCGCTGACGGCGCCGGCCTTCACCCACCCCGCCATCTGGCGGCGGCGGCCCTGGCGGGACATGGCCAGCGGCTGCACCTCCTGGCGGATGGTGCGCCACGAGCGACCGGGCGACGGCGGAAGAATGTCGGTCCCGGGGTTCATTTTTTCGCGGCCTGCCCTAGCTGGTAACGTTGCACGGCGGGCGCCACCAGCTCGCGGCACAACGCACTGAAATCCAGGCCCACGCACCGCGCACTCATCGGCAGCAGGCTGGTTTCCTTCATCCCGGGCAGCGTGTTGATCTCGAGCAGGTAGATCTCGCCCTCCTCCGAGAGCATGAAGTCAATCCGCGCGTAATCGCGGCAGCCGCACGCGGCAAAGGCGGTTTCCGCGGCCCGGCGCACGGTCGCCGCCAGCTCCTCGTCCAACTGGGCCGGGGCGAAATATTCCGTCAATCCCTTGGTGTACTTGCTGGAGTAGTCAAAGACGCCGGACTTCGGCACGATCTCCACGACACCCATCGCCCGTCCGCCGAGCAGGCCGACGGTCAGCTCGCGGCCGATGATGCGGCGTTCCGCAATCCACTCCCCCTGCCTCAGGCCGGTCAGGGCGATCTCGAGGCCGACCTTGGATGACACGATCTGCAGCCCGACACTGCTGCCCTGCCGGTTCGGCTTGAGCACGACCTGCTCGCCCAGCTCGGCCGCGAGGGCCGCCGCCGTGGGCTTGGCCGAGGCCAGAAAGCACCGGCCCGGCGCCACCTGCACGCCCATGGCGGATACGGACTGGCGCGTGCGCCACTTGTCGAAAGTCAGATCGCTGCCCATGGCATCGCAGCCGGCGTAGGCGACGCCGGCGGCTTCCATCAACCGCTGCATGCCCCCATCCTCGCCAAACACGCCGTGCAGGGTGGAGAAAACGATGTGCCGCGCCGGGTCCAGTCCCGGCGGCAGGGCGTCGGTCTCGACCGAAAAAAACTGGGTCGGATGCGAATACGCCATGGCGAGCGCCACGGCCTTGCCGGAACCGAGTGAAACCTCGCGCTCGGGCGAGGTGCCCCCTGCAAGGACGGCGATGATGGGTGTATTCATTTTCGATTTTGAATTGTGGATTTTCGATTTCTGCTGCGGGAGGCGACCGGGTGTGCGGCGGCCGCCGCGACCAATCCAAAATCGAGAATCAAAAATCGAAAATTCACAGCACGTCCCTCCATTCCTGCCCGTAAAGCAGCACCTCCGGCTCGAGGTCGATGCCGTGGGCCTGCTTCACCCGCGCCCGGATTTTGCGCACCAGGCCGATGATGTCGGCGCTGGTCGCCGCGCCGCGGTTGATGATGAAATTGGCGTGCACGGTCGAAACCTCCGCCGCCCCCACCCGCTCGCCCTTCAGGCCGAGTTCGTCGATGATGCGGCCGGCCGATCCCCCGGGTGGATTCTTGAAAATGCAACCGGCACTCGGCTCGCGCGGCTGGGATTCAACCCGCTTCTTCTGATAGACGTCGATCTGCCGCCGGATGTCCGGCGCCGCTGCGCTCGCGGCGGGCTGCAGGATGGCCCCCAGGGCGATGGTGTCCTGCAGCTCCACGCACTGCCGGTAATCAACGTGCATCGCCGCCTTGGGCATGATGCGCTCCTCCCCGGCCAGCGTCATTAGGTGGACCTCGACCACCGCATCAAACATCCATCCGCCCATCGCACCGGCGTTCATGCGCAGGGCGCCGCCGACGGAACCCGGGATGCCCTCGAGAAATTCAAAACCCGTCAACCCGGCCTTGGTGGCAAGGCCGCAGAGATTCTTCAGCCGCAAGCCGGCCCCGGCCCAGATCCGGCCGCCGGGCGTCAACTCGAATTTCTGCCAATGCGGGTGGACCAGGCTGATGACCAGGCCGTCCACCCCGGCATCCGGAATGATGAGATTGGAGCCGCGCCCGAGCAGCAGCACCGGCAGCTGGCGGGCCGACGCGGCGCGCAGGAGCCCGCGCAAGTCCGCGCGGTCGGCCGGCTCCGCGTAAAGGCGGGCCGCCCCGCCGACGCGCATCGTCGTCTTCGGGCCGAGCGGCTCATGCTCCAGCAGGCGCGTCTCCGCCGCGAGGGACGGCCGCACGGCGGCGAGAAATTCCTGCCAGGAGGCTTCGCGGGTGCTGGCCCGGCCCTGAACTGGGGAGGACAGGCTCATCAGGGCAAGGTCGGCGCCGGCGCGGACCGCAGGGCGGGCGCCCCGGGCGGGCGTTGGGCGAATTCCTCCAAGTCGTGGACCAAAACCTCGATGCTGCTCTCCTGCGCCATGCGGTGCAGGTTGTCGCGGAATTTTTTCAGCAGGCCGTCATTGAAGATCGCATCGAGCACTTCCGGCCGCAAGGTGGCCAGGGCGCTCTCGGCGAGGACGATCCCGCCCCCCTGCTGCTCGAAATAGGCGCCGTTGGCGGCCTGGTGATTGTCGGCGGCGTGCGGATAGGGAATGAGCAGCGCCGGGGCCTCGCAGCGCATGAGCTCGGCCAGGGTGCCGGCGCCGGCGCGGCTCAGCACCAGGTCGGCCGCGGACATCAGCACGCCCACGCGGTCGGAGAAGGGTTCGAACCAGGCGCGGACGACCTGGCCGTTGCGGGCGTGCAATTCGCGCACCCCGGCGGCGCCCTTGCCCAGCCCCGTGATGCAGTAGACCTGGATGCCCTCGTGCGCCAGTGCCACCAGGTTGTCCTCCACCCACCGGTTCAGGTTGCCGGAGCCCTGGCTGCCGCCGATGACGACCAGCAATTTCTGGGCGGGATCCGCGCCGAGGCGGGCCCGGGCTTCGTCCCGGGGCAGGCGCGAGATTTCCTGCCGCACCGGCAGGCCCGTATGGCGGACCAGCACGCCGCGGATCCCCGGCAGGCGGACCCCCGGCGGGAGGTAAAGCCGGCGGGCCATCCGGGCGAGCACGCGCACTGCGCGGCCCGGGATCCGGTTGGCCTCGTGCAGCGCGACGGGAATCCCGAGCAGGCGACCCGCGAGGACCACGCCCGCATTGGTGAAGCCCCCGAAGCCGATGATGGCGTCGGGGCGGTGCGCCTGGATGAATTTGAGGCTGAAGATCAACCCGGCCAGCTGATGCCAGTGGAAACGCAGGTGCACGGCCGGCGACCAGCCGAACGGCGCGCTCGGCACACGGGCCAGGGCGAGATGCGGATATTTTTCCACCAGGCGGGTATCGACCTGCTTCTGGCTGATGAAGAGCGTGACGTGGTGGCCGCGCGCCTGCAGCGCCTCCCCCAGGGCGATGCCCGGGGCCAGGTGGCCGCCCGTGCCACCGCAGGCGATGATGAAATTGCTCATGACTCGCCCTCCGGGCGGAAGGGACAAGGGACAAGTCGCAAGTGCCAAGTAGTCAACCAAGTCGCCGCGTCCGGCGCATTCTTGTCACTTGCCCCTTGAAACTTGTCACTCCTCCGGTTCACGCGATGACCTCCGTGAGCGCGCGCCGGCGGACCAGCGGCTTGGGCCGCTCCCAGGTCCGGGCCGTGTTGATGATGATGCCGACGAGCAGGCCCATGAGCAGCAGGTTCGAGCCCCCCGCGCTGATGAACGGCAGCGCCATCCCCTTCGAGGGCAGCAGGCTCGTGACCACCCCGAGGTTGATGATGGCCTGCAGGCAGATCAGCAGCAGGCAGCCTGTCACGAGGAGAAACTGGAAAAGGTTCGGCGCCCGGCGGACATGCATCAGTCCGGCCACGAAGATCGCCACGAAGAGCGCGACCACCAGCAGGGTGAAGATGAGGCCCATCTCCTCGCCCATGATGGCGAAGATGTAATCGGTGTGCGCCTCGGGCAAAAAGGCGTTTTGCTGCCGGCCGTTGCCGAGGCCCACCCCGTCGACGCCGCCGGCCGCAAAGGCCAGCATGGCCTGCCACGGCTGGTAGCCGGTCCCCTGGCGGTTGGCCTCGGGGTTGAGGAAGGACAGCACCCGGGCGAGGCGCACGGGATTGTTCATCACCAGCAGCACGAACGCCAGCAGCGCCGCCCCGATGGACGGCAGCAGGAACTTCAGCCGCGCGCCGGCGAGGAACAGCATGATCACGCCGATCGTGCCGATCAGGAAGGCCGCGCCAAAATCGGGCTCCACCAGCACCAGCAGGCTGAACAGCCCCACCCACGCCGCGGGCTGCACAAAGCCGCGCCAGAAATCGTGCAGTTTGCTCTGGTTGACGGCCAGATAATGGGCGAGCGAGAAGACCAGCGCGAGCTTGGCGAACTCCGACACCTGCAGCCGGATGCCGCCAAAACCGAGCCAGCGGCGGCCGCCGTTCACCTTGATGCCGATGCCGGGGATCAGGACCAGCAGCAGGGCGATAATCGCGACGGCGGCGGCGATCCACGCGAACCGGCGCAGCTGCTCCAGGTCCGCGATCGCCACGAGCCAGCCGGCGCCGATGGCGACCGCCAGAAAGATGAACTGCTTGTACAGGTAGGCGTACGGCCCGCCCTTGATGGGCGAACTCGCGCTGAACAGCACCACGAGCCCGATCGAGACCAACGCCACGACGCAGACGACAATGACGCTCGCGGGGGTGATCGTGAGAGGTCGGCGGGGAACGGCGGCGCTCGGCGAACTCACCAGAGAGTCGGGTTATTGCTTGGGGGGCTGTTCGTCGGCCTTCGGCGCCTCCACCTTGATGGTCGGCACCTCGGTGCTGGCATTCTTCAGGCCGGCATCGAGATCCTGCCCGGCGGGCGGCGCGGTGAGTTCGAAATGGGGCGTCTTCACCGCCGGGGTCGCGGCGGCATTATCCGCCGCCGGCGCGGTCGCGGGCGCCACGGCCTTGGTCGTGGTGGAGCCCTTGGCGTTGACCGCCTTGAAGCCTGGGATGACGAGCTGCTGGCCGGCGCGCACCTTGGACGGATCCGTGATGCTGTTGGCGGCGGCGAGCTCGCCGGTCGTCACCTGATACTTGCGGGCGATGATCCCGAGGCTTTCGCCGGGCTGCACCGTGTGCTTCACGGATTCGCCGCTGACCCGGGCGGCCGCCGCCGGGGATTTATCCGCCGCTTTTTCGGCGGGCGCAGTGGTGGCGAGATCCTTCGGAGCCGCACCCGGCTTGCCGGGGATGATCAGCTTTTTGCCGGGCTGCAACGTGGCCCCGGTGCCGAGATTGTTGGCCCGGGCCAGTTCGGAAACGGACAGGTTGTTTTTCTTCGCGATGCTCCAGAGGCTGTCCCCCTTGCCCACGGTGTAGGTGGTGACCGGCGCGACGTCGGCCACGGCCTTCGCCGGCGTGATCGCCGCCGCGGCCGGCGAACCGGGACGCGTCGGCGCGGCATGACCCGCCGTCAGGGCCGGCGAGTAAGTCACCTGCGCTGAGCCCGTGTCCACGGGCATCCCGGCGCTCGAGCCGGCATCAAAGGTGATCGGGGCCCCGCTCGGGCTCACGGGAGCCGTCGCATCAGGCGTGGGAATGGTGCGGGGGCCGGACTGGCAGCCGGGGCTGGCAAAGATGAAGATAAACGCGAGCAAGTGTACGGCGACGACTGCTCCGAAGATCTGGAGGATTTTCATGGCGGGAATATGAGTGGCAGGATTGTTGTATTGCTATCTAAAAATGAAAGTTATTCACAGCTTTTCCACAAGCAATTCGAGAGAGGCCGGGGCATGAAGGGACGGGAGATCGCCCGGACCCCAATGGTCCGGCTCGCAATGACACTTCTGGTGTGAAATAGGCCGGTGGGTGGCATAAGGAAGCGAAAGGAGTAGGTGCCCGTGGACAGAATAAAAAGCTAAGGTTCCGATGGTTGGTATAAAGAACCTGTCAACGGGCTCCTACGAAAGTCTTGGCGCTGCGCAGCACCGGCCCCTCGGGGACGATGGCCTGGCCGGAGCGCAGGCGACGCAGCTTGGTCAGGGAGCGAACGATCGGCTGCCGCAGCAGAATCAAACTGGTGCGGGTGACGTCGCGGAAGTTGGGCGTGATCTCGAAATTGTAGTCGATGGGCATGGGAGTGATGAGGTGAATTTTAGGTGGAGCTCAGGAAATCAGGCACAGAGGGTCTGGTCTGCTCGGCTCGATTCCAGTTTTCCTGATTTCCACATTTGATTATCGGAGTTTCAACGTGGCCAGGCCCGCGAGGGCGAAGCCGAGGGAAAGAACCCAGAAGCGGAGGACGACCTTGGTCTCGGGCCAGCCCTTCTTCTGGAAATGATGATGGATCGGCGCCATCAGGAAGAGCCGCCGGCCCGTGCCGCTGCGGCGCTTGGTGAACTTGAACCAGCCGACCTGGAAGATGACCGAGAGGGCCTCCATCACGAACACCCCGCCGACGATCACCAGCGTGAACGGCTGGTGGATCATGAACGCCATGACGCCGATGAGCCCGCCGAGCGCCAGGGAGCCGGTGTCGCCCATGAACACCTCCGCCGGGTGCGAATTGAACCACAGGAACGCCATGCACGCGCCGATCAGCGACCCGCAGATGACCGTCAGTTCGCTCGTGCCCGGCACATAGCTGAGCAGGAGATATTGCGCGGCGATGCTGTTGTCCGCGAGGTAGGCCATGATGCCGAACACCAGCGCCACGGTGATCGTGCAGCCCACCGCGAGACCGTCCAGGCCATCGGTCAGGTTGATCGCGTTGCTGAAGCCGACGATCCAGAGGTAAATCAGCACCAGCAGCAGCGCCCAGTGCATGTGCGGGATGATCGCGGTCTTGAAGAACGGCACCCACAGTTCGCGGATCTTGAGGGAACTCTGCGGGTGCCAGAGCAAGATGCCGAGCGCGACCAGCGTGGCGAGCGACTGCCAGGCAATCTTCTCCCACGATTTGATGCCGTCCTTGTTCTGGTGGACAACCTTCAGGTAATCATCCCGCCACCCGGGAATGGTGAGCGCCGTGTAGACAAACAACGCCACGAACACCCAGACATTGGGCTCCGCCCAGAGCACGCTGCTGACGAAAACCGCGATGAAGATGATGAGCCCGCCCATTGTCGGGGTGTGCTTCTTGTCAAAGTAGGTCGCCCCGAGTTCCCCCGTGCGTTCGTCGATGTAGCCGTGGCCGAGCTTCAGCTCGCGGAAGCGCCGGATCAGCCACGGCCCGATCATGAAGCCGATCATCAGCGCCGTGCCCGTCGCCATGACCGCACGGAAAATGTGCGAGGAGAAAAGCCGCAGCGGGCCCCAGAAATGCGCGTAATCGGCCAGGTAGCTAAGCATGGGCGGCCTCCCGTGCGAATATCCGCCTGTCATGCTGAGCGAAGCGAA
>JBAXWQ010000190.1:0-6678 GCA_037128315.1 Opitutia bacterium
GGGGGGCGGGCCACGACGTGCTGTACTATGGGACCGAAAATGACGCCAAGCGCTCGGATAAGTTCCACCGCTGGACGCTCAGCACGGCCCGGCATGAACTGCTGTACGAGGACAAGGACGAACTCTACAACCTGCAGGTCGACAAGACGCGGGATGGAAAATTCATCATCTGCCACACCGAGAGCAAGCTCACCAGCGAGGCGCTGGTGCTGGATACGTCGGTCGCCGGCAGCCCGCTGCGCTCCCTGCTGGGGCGGACCGAGAATGTGAAGTATTACGTCGAGCACCGCGACGGACGCTTCTACTACGTCACTAATCGCGGCGGCGCCAAGAATTACAAGGTGGTTTCCGCTCCCATCGCCGCCCCCGCCCAGACCAGTGATGTCATCGCGCACCATCCCGCCATCAAGGTGGAGGGTCTGGACATGTTCGCCACCCACCTGGTGGTGACGGAAAGAGAGAACGGTCTGCCCCAATTGCGGGTTTATGATTTTGCCACCGGCCAATCCCAGCGGCTGGCCATGCCGGAGGCCGCGTACGAGGTCAGCGCGGACCGCAATTGGGACTATCATGCCACCGCGTATCGCTTCAATTACCAGTCGCTGGTCCGCCCCCCGACGGTCTATGCCGCCAGCTTGGCGACGGGCGAGCGGACGCTGCTCAAACAAACCGAGGTCCTTGGCGGCTTCGACGTCGCGAACTACCGCTCGGAGCGCGTCTGGGCCACGGCGCGGGATGGGACCAAGGTGCCGCTCTCGATTGTCTACCGGGCTGACTTGGACCGCACGCAGCCGCAGCCGCTGTGGCTGTACGGCTATGGCTCGTATGGGTTGAGCGTGCCCGTGGCATTCAGTTCGACCCGGGTCAGCCTGCTGGATCGCGGCCTGATCTACGTCATCGCCCATATCCGCGGCGGCGGGGAACTCGGCGAGGAGTGGCGCGAAGCCGGGCGCATGGAAAAAAAGATGAACACCTTCAATGATTTCGTGGATTGCGCCCAGTGGCTCGTGGACCAGCACTGGACCACTCCCGCCCAGCTGGTCACCTCCGGCGGCAGCGCCGGCGGCCTGCTGATGGGGGCCGTGATCAACCAGCGGCCCGACCTGTTTCATGCCGCGCTGGTGCAGGTGCCGTTCGTGGATGTCCTCAACACCATGCTCGACGCCACCCTCCCCCTCACGACCGAGGAGTACATCGAGTGGGGCAACCCCAACAACAAGGAACAGTACCAATGGATGCGGGCCTACAGCCCTTACGATAACCTTCGTCCCGCCGCCTACCCCAACCTGCTGGTCCTCGTATCCTACAACGACAGCCAGGTGCCGTACTGGGAGGGGGCAAAATATCTCGCCAAGCTGCGCCCGCTCAACACCGGGAACAATGCCACCCTGCTCCACGCCACCATGGGGGCGGGGCACGGCGGAGTGGCTGGCCGCTACGACGCCCTCAACGACATCGCCCGCAACTACGCATTTTTCCTGCAGGCCCTGGGCCGCACGAAATAGGACCGGACCAGCGCGCCCCACCGCCAGACCCGACGGCATGCCTGGTGGTGGCGGGGTGATTAACGGGTTGCTCATTGCTCCCCGGCTCCCTCTAGTGCCATGTTTCCGTGAAGAAATCCGCCCTCCTTGACACCATCATTGGCCGCCTGCAGGCCGAGCTTGCGATGCTGACCCAAGCGGCCCTCGCCACCCATGCCGAAGCCACGGATGAGGAAAACAAGGCCGAGGACAAATATGACACCCGCGGACTGGAGGCGTCGTACCTGGCCCACGGCCAGTCCAAGGCAGCAGAGGAGGCGGCCTTGGCCGTCGCCCAATTTCAAGCCCTGGCGCCCAAGGAATTTTCCCCGGATGAGCCCGTGAGCATCGGCGCGCTGGTCGTGCTCGGCGGCAAGGAGCGCAGCCATTATTTCATTGGCCCGCGGGCCGGTGGCACCGAGGTGAACCACGAGGGGCGGACCGTTTTGGTCATCACCCCCAACTCCCCCCTCGGCCGGCAATTGATGGGCCGGCGGCAAGGGGAAACCCTGCAGCTGGAACTCGGCGGCAAACGCAGCGATTATCAGATCGCCGCAGTAGGCTGAGCCCGACGCCCTACTTTTTTCAACTCCACCCCTGCAGCTTTCAACTCTTCCAAGCCATGGCTACCACCTACGAACAGCTCCGCGCCGCCATTATCACCGCCATGAAGGCCCGCGACACCGCCACGGCCACCGTGCTGCGCACCATGGATGCCGCCATCCAGCGCGCGGCGATGGACGCCAGCAAGCCGATCGACGAGCCCCTGACCATCGCCACCTTCCGCAAGGCGGTGAAAAACCTGACGGATGCGCGGACGGAATTCGAAAAAGGCGGCCGCGCCGACCTGGTCGCCCTCAACACCAACGAAATCTCTATTCTGGAAAAATACCTGCCGGCCGGCCTCGACGCCGCCAGGCTGGACGCGCTGATCGTGGAGGTCATTGCCGCGACCGGTGCGGCCTCCAAGAAGGAGATGGGCAAGGTGATTGGGGCGCTGAAGCAGCGGCCCGAAGCGGCGCTGATCGACTTCGGCGCCGCCAGCAAGTTGATCCAAGCCAAGTTGCCCTAAGCGCCGAAGCCGCGGTGAAGCACTGATGCGCCAGTCGGCCTGGCCTCAGCTTTCAACCTTCAATTTTCAACTCCTGCATGCCCCTGATCGACCATCTCTTCGCGATCGGCGGGGTGCGCAAGGCGATCTGGCAACTGTGGTATCCCTTTCTCACCCGACGGCTGCGCGCGGAGGAAGTGCTGTTTCTAAACTATGCCTTCGAGGCCAACCCGCCGCTGCCCCTGCCGCTGGAGCCAGCGGACGAACCCAACCGCGCCTGCATTCAGCTTTACCAGCACGTCGCGACGCAGGTGGAACTGGCGGGCAAAAAGGTCCTGGAGATCAGCTGCGGCCACGGTGGGGGCGCCTCCTACCTGACCCGCACGCTCGGGCCGGCGCATTACACCGGCGTTGATCTCAACCGCACCGGCATCGCTTTCTGCCGGCAGCGCCACCGGTCCGCGAACCTCGATTTCCTCGAGGGCGACGCCCAGAACCTGATGTTTGCGGCCCACACCTTCGATGCGGTGATCAACGTCGAGGCCTCGCACTGTTATCCCGATTTTCCCCGGTTTCTCGCCGAGGTCGCACGGGTGCTTCGCCCCGGCGGTCATTTCCTCTATGCCGACTTTCGGTTCCGCGATGGCATTGCCGATTGGGAAAAGGCCCTCGTTGCCGCATCTCTGCAGCTGGTGCAGAGTCGCGTGATCAACGCCGAGGTACTGCGGGGCATGGAAAGGAATTCCCCCCGCTCCCTCGCCCTCATCACCCGCCATCTGCCGAAATTTCTGCACGGCCTCGGCCGCGACTTCGCCGGGGTCACGGGTTCCCGCATCTACAATGCCCTCCAGGATGGCAGCCTCTCGTATCGCTCCTATCTCTTTGTGAAGAAATAGAACTCACGGGTGGCATAAATTGCTGCACCGCGGCCCATGACTAACCGGGAGAACATCCTATGCGCCCTCCGCCGCAAGCAACCCGAGCGGGTCGGATTCGAATTTTCGTTCTCCCCCGCCCTGTTGGAGGAATTCAAGCGTCGCACCGGACAGGTGGATTATGCCGAATACTATAATTTCCCTGTCCGCTACCTGGAGCTTCATCCCACTCGGGTCCAAACGGATTTCACCAAGTACTTCGCCTCACTGCCCCCGGGCACGCGCCCCCTCGACTGGAATCCTGAGTGGGGGGTAATGGGGGCGCCCGGCGCGACCGCGCATTTCCAGGAGATGCTTCACCCGATGGTGAAATTCACCACTGCCGGACAGGTGCGCGATTATCCCTGGCCCGATTTCCTGGCCGATTACCGCTGGGCCGGCGCCGCGGAGCGCGTGCAGGCGCTCAAGGACCGCGATTTGCTCTGTGCGGGGTTCATGCAAATGACCCTGTTCGAGACCGCCTGGTACCTCCGCGGCATGGAAGAGTTCATGATGGATCTGATGTCGGGCGATGAGATTGCGGATGCCCTGCTCGACACACTCCTGGAGATGCGCGTGGGCATGGCCCAGCGGTACGCCGAAGCAGGTGTCGACGTCCTGATGCTGGGCGATGATGTGGCTACGCAACTCAACATGATGATCAGCCCGGAACTCTGGCGGGCAACCATCAAGCCCCGCCTGGCCCGTGTGATCCGTGCCGCCCGGGATATCCGTCCCGAAATCATCATTTTTTACCACGGTGATGGCAACATGGAGGCCATCCTGCCCGACCTGATCGAGGTCGGCGTCGAGGTGCTAAATCCGGTGCAGCCGGAATGCATGGACCCGATGAGGATCAAGCAAAGGTTTGGCGATCAATTGGCCTTCTGGGGGTGCTTGGGCACCCAGACCACCATGCCGTTTGGCTCGCCGGCAGAGGTGAAGCGGACCGTGCGCGAACTCATCGCCACCGTGGGCCGGGGCGGCGGCTTGTTTCTGGCGCCGACCCACACGCTGGAGCCCGATGTGCCTTGGGCGAACGTCGAGGCATTCCTCGCCGCCGTCAGAGAGCAATGACTCCCCGGCCTGGTTCCCCACTGCAGATCATGGCCAAACGGCACCACCGCGGATACGCACCGGGGCCGGGCCCGACCTCTATTCTGATACCTGATACGGCCCCAGCGGCTTCGGCATGAAGTTATCCCGCCGTGCTGGGCGGTCGCCACCGGACGGTCGCCGGGTGGCGGGATCGCTGTAGGCCCGGCGGCGATAACCCGGTCGATTCGGGTCGGCGGCGCATTGCAGCTGGAAGTCCTGCATGCGCTTGAAAACGGCCAGCAACTGCTCAGGCCTCTCGTAGTGATCGAGCCCAGTCCCTTCCAGCACGAGCAGCAGTTCATGGGTCGCCTCGAGCGTGGAGAGGCACCCTTCCTGCGGCTGCTGCTTGATGATGAAACGGCTGGGCGCCGACGGGTTGAACATGATGCGGGGCAAGCGCTGGAGGCTCGGGCTATGGAACAGCAACTTCCGCGCGCCGCTCCACGTGGCATCGAGCAAGATCACCACCAGACGACGCGTTCCGAGGGCGCCCTTGAAGATCGGGACCTGCAGCGGCTCCGAGAGATTGGTCGCCGCGGCCCCGGGATAAAGCAGCACGCAGTAATTCTGCGGATCCTGCAGCACCGCTTGGACTGGCGCATGGTCGTCAAAGCCCTTGCCCCGGGCCATGTGGAGGGAGCTATTCGCCAGGCTGATTTGCGTCAGCCGCCCCGTGCCGGCTTTTTCCTCCTTAAATTCCTTCGGACTGAGCAGAAACAGGAAGCGCGTGCGGGTATTCATCGGGACCAATGCCGAGCACCAGCACAATGGCCGGGGCCAGAAACAACGGTAGCACATCTCCCTCATCGGACATGAACGAACAGAAACAACGGCAGAAGCGAAGTCAGAACTTGGCTGGACGCGGGAAGCCCGCGAAACGCCGTTAAGCCCGGCCGAGCGCGAGCCAGACTACCCCAATGAGCGCGAGCCAGACCACCAGGGCAGCGGCGAATTTCAGCTGAAAAGTGGCCTTGGCCGACTTGTGGCGGAAGAGCAGCAGTCCCAGCAAGCCGCCGGGCCATCCGCCCAAGGCGCTAATGAGACAGAGCGTGGCTTCCGGCACGCGACGGGCCGGCTTTCGTCCTGCCTGCCATTTATCGTAACCGAAAACAAGGAAGGCCCAGCCGCTCATGACTCCAATCCAACCCAGCAACAGTTTTTCCCCACCGGCGAGGTTCATCCGCGGAGATTCGGGTCGATCGCGCTGAGGTGCGATGGCCAGAGCGCCATATAGGCAAGCTGGGCCTCCCGGTCCGGGAGACCCTCCTGCTTCGCCGGATCCTCCAGGAAACGCCGCGGGTAGCCGGTTTCGATCTGCCGCACGATCACGGCTTGGCCAGTGACGGCATAGACCGCCCGCCAAGCGCCGCAGCCGATGACCAGTTCACCTGGCCCGCGCCGGGTAATCCGGCGCGTGCGATGGGGGCTGGGGTCACGACTGAGCAGTTCGATCAGCCGCGGCCGAAAATCAATCTGCCAGGTGTCCAGCAGCCACGCGGCCTGAATTTGGGCCAGCGGGGAAAATTCCACGGTGAACTGCGGTGGGGCGACAAGGCCGGACTCCATTTCGTCGATCCAGCCGACGCGTTCCCCCGGAAAGGAATCATAGGCGGGAATGTAGGGCTTGATATCAAAGACCGGCGTCCCGTCGACCAGATCGCAAGCGGCAAGAATCAGGCGACGGCCCTCGACGGCGAGCAGTTGCACCGGGGTCAGCCCAAGAGGATTGGGCCGATGCGGTGACCGCGTGGCGAATACTCCCCGGCGCTGCGCCGGACCCCGGGGCGGCAACACCCGGGGTCGCCAGCCGGTGTTGCGGTGAAACCACCAGATCAGCCAGATGCGGGTAAACCCCGCCACATCATGCAAGGCCTGCTCATAGGCGCAGTCCGGGAGCAATTCGAGCACGTTGCACTCCGGCTGGGACTCGGCCGGCTGATGCCGCGCCTGGAACTTGACCTGCTTGTGGGTCTGAATGAACCCGATCGGCTTAAGATGGAGTGAGTCCGCCAAGCCTCCAAACAAGGGCCCCGGGCGACGGCGTCGATGGCAAAATGTCCTCCACTCGCCCACATCCGGGTCTCAATATACC
>JBAXWQ010000191.1:0-6644 GCA_037128315.1 Opitutia bacterium
CATCTCCCTGGGCGTGCAGAGTTTCAACGACGGTCTGCTTGATGCCCTTGGCCGGCAGCACACCCCGGCGCAAGTCTACCGCGCCTATGAGCTGATTCGTGCGCAGGGTTTTCCCAGCGTGAACCTCGACCTGATGTTTGCGCTGCCCGGTCAAACCGAGGCGCAATGGCAGGCGGATCTGGCCGAGGCCCTGCGGCTCGCCCCGGACCACCTGTCGACGTATTGCCTGACCTTCGAGGAGGACACCACCCTCTGGATTAAATTGTCGCAGGGCAAAGTGAAGCTCGATCCGGAAAAGGAGGCGGCGTTCTATCACCAGACTTGGGAGCATCTCGGCTCGGTGGGGTACACGCAGTATGAAGTCTCGAATTTTGCGCGGCCGGGCCACACCTGCCGGCACAATCTCAACACTTGGAACATGCAGGAGTGGGTGGGGCTGGGACCGTCGGCCGCGTCTCAGCACGCCGGCTGGCGTAGCAGCAATCCGCCCGATCTTGGGCTATGGCTGGCTGAGGCCGCCGCCGGTCGCCGGGCCGGCAGTGACCGCACGGCCCTCACCGATGAGCTGCTGGCCGCCGACTCGGTCATCTTCGGCTTGCGGATGAATGAGGGCGTCTCGCTCCCGCGACTGCAGAGACGGTTCCCCGACGCCCGGTGGTCCCAACTCCATGACCTGCTGCCCAAATTTCTGCTGGAAGGCCTGATGACGGCCACGCCCGAGGGTCGGATCAGCCTGACCACCCGCGGTCGCCTCCTCGCGGATGCAATCGGAGCCGAAATTCTGGAGGCGTTCGATGCGCCTGCTGGCAAGACGGTGTGATGAACGGATTGATGCGACTTCTAGGGGTAGCCACAGGCCTCCGTGCCTGTGGTCTGGTGCGAACCGACAGGCAGGGACGCCTGTCGCTACACTGGGGCGGCCTGTTGATCGGATTTTTGTGTATTTCCGGCTGCCAGTCCGCCACGCAGCCGGATTACGATCCGCTCGTGGCGCGCTTTTATCTGGAAGTCCCACCCGGCGAGCCCGGCGGGCGGATCCAACTGCCGGGCAGCGGCGTCAGCATCACGGTCCAGGGAAAGCCGGTGTTCACGGAATACGACGTCCGCAATGCCGAAGTGGCTCAAGTGGAGCTCGGGCGATGCCTGCTGCTCGACTTCACTCCGGTGGCGGCCCGCGATCTCGGGCGCTTGTCGGTGGCCCATCTGGGCCAGCGGCTGGTCCTTTTCCTCAACGGCGCTCCCGTCGGCGCCCGGCGCCTTGACCGGGAAATGGCCGATGGCGTAATCCTGATTTTCCTCGAGACGCCGGAGAACGACCTCGCGGCCCAGGTCGCGCGAATCAAACGCACCTCGACAGAGATCAGGATTGAGGCGAAGCAACCAACCTCAAAATCTGAGAGTCATGGCCACTAAGTCCACCCAAGTTGCTGACTTTGCTGAGAGCAGTGAATGCATCGCGCGGCCTCCGGCTTCTTGGCGGAGGTGGCTGGGCGTGTCGTGCTTCAACTCAATTTTTCCAATCCATTTTCGCCACAAAAAGACGCAAAAACTCGGGGGGGCGACGGGTATCTGCATCGCGCCTATAGGCGCACGGACAAGGTGCGCCGGGCCGCTGAACCCCTTTTGTGCATTTTCGTGGCCCAAAAAATCCGGGGTTTGGATTGGTCTGGGTTTGATCGTTGCTCCCTTGGTCGCCGCCCAGCGAACCGAGATCAGCTGGCCCACCCCGAACCGCGCGTGGGAACAGGGCAAGGGCATCGAGGCCTGGGCTCAGCCGACGGTTTCCGGTGATCCCGAGTCGGGTCTCTTCGGCTGCGTGCGCAGCGGGGGCACCCAGTTTCATGAGGGGCTGGACCTGAAGCCGGTGAGACGCGACTCGCGCGGCGAGCCGACCGATCCAGTCTTCGCGGCCATGGACGGGGTCGTGCGCTACGTCGCAAGCCGGGCGGGTGAGAGCAACTACGGCCGCTACATTGTCCTGGAGCACCCCGGTCAGTCGCCGGCGGTCTACACGCTCTACGCCCACCTGGCGCGGATCGAGTCCGGCATCATGCCCGGGGTCACCGTGCAGCGGGGCCAGACCATCGGCACCATGGGCCACAGTGCGGGCGGGGGCGGGATTCCCAAGGACCGCGCCCACCTGCATTTTGAGATCGGGCTGATGGTGACGACCCAGTTCGCCACGTGGTACGGCACGAAAAAATTCGGCAGCCAGAACGAGCACGGCCTGTGGAACGGCATGAACCTGATGGGCATCGACCCGCTGGATTTCCTCCGGCAATGGCGGGCGCGCAAGGTCGACAATTTCCAGCAGTATTTTGACTCGTTGCGCAGCGTGGTGCGCGTGCGCGTGGTGACGAGCCGGACGCCCGACTTCATCCAGCGCTATCCGGCGTTGCTGCGCCAGCCGCTGCCGGTCGGCTTTGTGTCGGGCTGGGAGATCGAGTGCAATGCCACCGGCCTGCCCTTTGCGTGGACGCCGCTCGGCCCGGCGGAGGTGGCGGGCCTGCGCCCGGACACCGTGCAGATCCTGTCCGCGGAGTCCGCCCTGGTCCGCGCCTATCGCTGCAAGTCACTGGTGAAACCGCGGGGGGCGGGCTACGTGCCCGACGGGGATTTACAGACGATGCTGCAGCAGGTGTTCGGGATCAGGTGAGAGGGCCGGGCCTGCCCATCAGTGCGCCATCCAGGTCACACCTTGATGATTTCAGTTATCCTGACTTCGCGGCTGGCGTGGTCGGTCCAATAGCTGAAGAGTAGTTTTTCGAGCAGCAGATTTTCCACAACTCGACCCTCGGCATCCATGGTCTGGTAGTCACCTATCTGGAAGGGATGCTGGGCGATCTGATCGGCCAGATCCAGCACTCGTTTCTGCTGTCGCTTGGGCAAAGAGACCAGGAAAGCCGCCGCTTCCAGGGACAGGTGGCTCCGATAGCCGGAGCCTTCAGGCATGGGCCAACTGCTTGCGGAGTGCGGCGGTGCTGATCTTTTTCCCGGCCGCCATGGCATTCAGGCGTCGGGCGGTTTCCTGCTTCCAGCCCGACCGGGCCTGACCAAGACGGATCAGATGGACGGAAAGATCCCGACGTTCCTTTTCGGACAGCTTCGAGGCACGCTGCTTGAGTTCAAGGAAAGCGGTGGCGGTCATGCGATCAGGTTAGTTCTGCGTTCATTCTGGTCAAGTGACACTTTAGATGCGCCGGCCCGGTGGAGATCCTGTTAGTGGGCACCGCGATCGCTTAAGCCAATTTATCCCAATCACATTTCAGGGATTCCTTCAGCCGGATCATCGTAGTCAGCCAGATACTCTTAGGGCAAGCCCAGCAGCTTCATGTTTGTTCATAATCTTCCGCCGATCGACCGCAGTCCGCCCCGGAGTTGTCTGTGATGATCAGAGTTAGGCCTCTTCTGCATTCAGATCTTCAAAGAACCACTCCATCTTCGAGCAATTCGCACAGACCAAGACGCATGCCTCTTTGTCAAGCCACTCGGTGCCCGCGAGGGAACTGAATGCCCGATTTAGAGAGGCCTTCTTGCTATGGAATAGAATATTCTCGCAATGAGAGCACGCCACCAGCTTCCCGCCGGCGCGGAATGATTCAGGTTTCGGACCTGACACGAATGCTTTTGCCGCTGCTTTGAGGCCTTTCGTAATGTTCATAGGTTTCTTGGCCTAACGTCAAAGGGGCTCAGCTCTGCGGCTTCAACTGCCGGAGCAGCTTTTGAAATTCCGGGTTGCCCTTGAGGGCTTCCAAGTCGGGATCCTGCTGCATCCAGTCGAGATCATCATAGCCGAGGGAGATGGCCTTGCGCAGGGAGCGCAGGGCGTCGGGCCGTTTTTTGCACAGGGCGAGGCTGCAGGCCAGATTGTAGTGCGCGGTCGGGTTGGCGGGTTCCAGCCGTACCAGTTTGCGATCCATCTTCAGCCCGTCGCTGATGCGGCCGGCCTTGGTGTAGAGGCCACCCAGCAGTCCGACGACCTCGGTGTAGGCCGGGCAGCGCTGATGCACGGCCTCGAAGAACTCGATCTCAAATTGCGGGTCGGGTTTCGTCAGGCGGGACATGATTATTTCTTGCGGCGGTTGGGACAGCGGCCGTTGGAGCGGTACGCGATGCACTGCGCGCTCACCTGGAGCCGCTGGGAGACGGGCTTGAGGCCGAGCTTCAGGGAAACCGTGCTGCCGTACCATTCCATGAAGGGCGCGCTGATCTCAAAAATCTTGTCACAGTCCACGCAGACCACCTGGGCGACCTGGTTGCTGCCCTCGGAGGCGGGCCGGTAGAATTTTTCGCCCGAGCCGATGTCCACCTCGCGGAGGATGTTGCTTTCGGTCATCAGGGGCAGGGTGCGGTAAACCGTGGCGCGGGAAACGGAATCATCCAGCGCCCGGGCCGCGGCCAGCAGATGCTCGGCCGTGAAGTGCTCCTTCTGCGCAAATGCCGCGTCAAAAATGGCCATTCGCTGGTTGGTCACGCGCAGCCCCTTGTCGGCCAGAAAGGCTTGGAATTTTACGCGGGATGTCTCGAGGCTCACTGGGGAGAATGTCGTCGTGGCCGGTCCCTGCTGTCAAAAGCAAAGATTCCCTCCACCCCAGAGGGCTCCGCGGGTGGGAATACCATTGTTCCTGTTGTCGGTAGTATTCCAGAATCGGTCAAAATTCCCACGAAGTTGGGATCACCGAATATCAATTTACCTGCTGGATGATGGTGATTTTCGGCAATTTCTTGCGGCATATCTCTGTGCGCACTGTGCTTACCTTGGTGTACTCTGTGTCCAGCTGCCTTTTCACCATGGGTCTCGCCGGAAACGCGTTGCCTCAGCTGCCGCGGTGTTCTCACTGGGGCGATGATCGTGGGTGTCCAGCCGCTGGCGGGTTTCGACAAGCTCCTGCACTACCAAGTGCCGGCGGCGCTGCGCGCGGAAATCCGGACCGGCTCGCTCGTCCGGATCCCCCTGGGCCATCGCCAGCACCTCGGGCTGGTCATGGCCGTCAACGCCATCGCCGACTGCGCGCCGGAAAAACTGAAGCCCCTGACCGCCGTGGTGCATGATTATCCCGCCCTCACCGCCGACCTGATCGGCCTGGCGAAGTGGATGCACACCTACTACGCGGCCCGGATGGAAAGCGTGCTCGAGGCGATGATTCCCGGTGCGGTCCGCGACGGGGCCCGGCTCAAGACGGAAAAGTACCTGAGCCTTGTCCGGGAACTCACCACCACCGAGGCCGCGGGCCTGGCCAAGCGGGCGCCCCAGCAGGCGCGGCTTTGCACTTTTCTCACTCAGCAGATCGGCCCGGTGAAGAAATCCCTCGTCCTGACGCGACTCGGCCTGACCGCCGCCGTGGTGGCGGCCTTGGTCAAGCGCGGCCTGGTGACGGAGGTGGCGCGCTCGGTCGAGCGCGTGGCTTATGCGGACAACTGGACGGGCGGGGAGGTGGTCAACGGGTTGCCGCCGCCGCTCAACCGCGAGCAGTCCACGGTGGTGGATTCCGTGGCCGCCAGTCTCAGCAAGGAAAAATTTGCCGTGCATCTGCTGCACGGGGTCACCGGCTCGGGCAAGACCGAGGTCTATTTGCGCGCGGTGGAGCAGGTGCTCGCGGCCGGCGGCAGCGCGATCTACCTGGTCCCCGAGGTGGCCCTGACCCCGCAGACCGTGGCCCGGCTGCGCGGCCGCTTTGCGTCCGCGGGGCACCAGACCGTGGTTTGGCACAGCCATCTCGGCGAGGGCGAGCGGCTCGATGGCTGGACGGCCCTGGCCTCGGGCGCGGCGCGGGTCGTGGTGGGGGCCCGCTCGGCGGTCTTCGCGCCGATGCGGGATCTGCGGCTCATTGTGGTGGATGAGGAGCACGAGCCCGCCTACAAGCAGGATGAGACGCCCCGCTACCACGGCCGGGATGTGGCCGTCTATCGCGCCAAGCTGGCGGGCTGTGTCTGCCTGCTCGGCTCGGCGACACCGTCGCTGGAATCATTCGCCAACGTGCAGGCCGGAAAATACCAGCTCAACGTCCTGACGAAGCGCGTGGATGACAAGCAGCTCCCCGACATCCACGTGGTCGACATGCGCATCGAGGTGGTGCGTCAGCGCGGGCTGGTCACCTTGTCCCGGCTGCTGGTCGATCACATGCACCGCCGCTTCGAGCGCAAGGAGCAGATCATCCTTTTCATCAACCGCCGCGGTTACTCCTCGAGCATGCAGTGCCGGAAGTGCGGCCATGTGGAGCAATGCCCGCATTGCAGCGTGGCGATGACCTATCACCGGGCGGACGAGACGCTGAAGTGCCATCTCTGCGGCCACGCGCGCGGGGCGCCGGCGGTCTGCCCGGCCTGCGCGGCGCCCGACATCCGCTGGCGCGGACTGGGCACGCAGCGCGTCGAGGAGGCGGTGCGGCGGGTGCTGCCCCGGGCGCGGCTGGAGCGGATGGATGCGGACACCATGGCGAAGAAGCACCTGTTCCGGCAGATCCTGGGCGATTTTCGCGCGGGCAAGATCGATGTGCTCATTGGCACGCAGATGATCGGGAAGGGGCTGGATTTTCCCAACGTCACGCTGGTCGGCCTGGTGGACGCCGATCTCTCGATGCACGTGCCAGATTTCCGGGCCAACGAGCGCACGTTCCAGCTGCTGGTGCAGGTGGCGGGCCGCG
>JBAXWQ010000192.1:0-6606 GCA_037128315.1 Opitutia bacterium
AGCAATCCGCCGCCCACCGCGCCGGCGATGGTGGCCAGGGTGCGGGTGTTGCCGGGGTGATGGTGACATGATCGAGTGTAATGGTTCCGGCATGCTGAACCAAATCTGTTTCCGTCACACCCGAGAAAGTGGAGTTGCTGATGCGGATGTTATCGATGCTGGCGCCCACAAAGCCGCGGATGTACAGGATGCGCGGACTGGCTGTGCTGGTGATGTGGTCCAGCTGGACATTGCGGACGATGGGCGGGAAGCCGCCCTTGGCGCCCTCCTCATAGAGCAGATCAATGGTCAGCACCGCCTCTCCCACCTGGCCGATCTTGATGTTGCGCATGAAGACATTCTCCAGGATGCCCCCGCGCGTGGCGTTGTTCTTGAAGCGCAGCGCCCGGTCGAGGTTCGGGCTGTCCATCTCGCAATCCTCGACAAAGACGTTGCGGATGCCGCCGGTGCACTCCGAGCCGAGCACCACGCCGCCGTGGCCATCGAGCATCCGGGACTGGCGGATGACGATATTCTCGGAGGGCTGGTTGACGCGGCGGCCGTCGCCGTTGCGACCCGACTTGATGGCGATGCAGTCATCACCGGTGTCGAACACGCAGCGCTCGACCAGAATGTCGCGGCAGGACTCCGGGTCGAAGCCGTCGTTGTTCGGGCCGTGGGAATGGATCTGCACGCCGCGCACGGTGATGTTGCGGCTGAGCACCGGATGCAGCTCCCACATCGGGGAGCGGATGATGGTCACATCCTCGATCAAAATATTCTGGCAGCGATAGGGCTGGATGAAGTTGGGCCGCAGGAAGCTGCCCTCGCCGAAGACGCGCTCCGCCACCGGCACGTTCTTCTCGCCCAATTCGATCAGGCGATCGCGGGCCACCTTCTGCTTCACGGCCCCCTTGCTCTTGTCGTTCCAGCTCCACCAGGTGTCAAAAGACGCGCCGCCGTCGAGCGTGCCCTTGCCCGTGACAGCGATGTTTTCCTGCTCAAAGGCGTAGATGAAGGCGGAGTAACCCATCAGCTCGACGCCCTCCCAGCGGGTGAACACCACCGGGTATTTCGCCGGGTCGAAAATCCAGCGCAGCGTGGCGCCTTCGGCGACATGCAGGTTGACGTTGCTCTTGAGGGTGATGGCGCCAGTGAGCCAAACCCCGGCCGGGACCACGACGCGGCCGCCGCCCGCCTTCGTGCAGGCGTCGATCGCGGCCGCCAGGGCCGCCGAAGCGTCGGCGTCAGGCTTGGCGCCAAAGTCGGTGATCGGATAGTCGCGGGCGGGGAAAACCGGCGCCGAGATGCGGGCCAATACCTCCGGCAGCGAGTCCCAGCCGCGGATGACCAGTGGCCGGCTGGTGGTGGAAAGCATCTTCTCCACCTCGAGGCCGGCCAAAATGAACGGGCCCGTGCCCTTGGGGTCGTTGTCGACGACGGGCTCGCTGATGTAATACTTGAACGAGCCGTCGCGCGGCGTCTTGCCGTCGGACATGGTGTAGCCGAGGCCGGCACCCTGGCAGACCGAGGTCAGCCGGATCGTGCCATCTGGGTTGGTCTTGATGTAGGAGCGGATGAGCCCCGCGTAGCCCTTGAGGATGGCGGCCTCGTATTTCTCGCGCGGCAGGTAGCCCTTGTTGACGGCCTTCGCCAGCGTGTAGACAAACATCGCGGAGCCCGACGACTCGAGGTAGTTGCCCTCCCGCGTGCCGAGGTTGGGGATTTGCCACCACACGCCGCTCTTGGGGTCCTGCCACTTGACGGCGCCATCGGCGAGGCGCTTGAGGATGTTCACGATCTCATCGATCTCCGGCTGGCTGACCGGGAGATAATCGAGCGAGTCGACCATCGCCATGCCGTACCAGCCGATGGCCCGGGTCCAGAAATTGGGGGAGAATCCCGTCTGCGGGTCCGCCCAGCTTTGCGCGTGGGCCTCGTCCCACGCATGCCAATACAGCCCGGTCGCGGCATCGTAACTGTGGCGATCCATCAAGATGATCTGCTTCGCCACATCATTGAAGAGGGCCGGCTCGGCGAAGAGTCCGGCATACTGGGCGAGGAAGGGCGAGGCCATGTAGAGGCCGTCGAGCCACATCTGGTGCGGGTAACGCTTCTTGTGCCAGAAGCCGCCCTCGCTCGTGCGGGGGTGCGTGGCCATCTGGGCACGGAGGGTCTGGACCGCCTTGGTGTAGGTCGCGTTCTTTTCCCCGCGCGCCAGTGCGGCGAGGAGCACCTTGCCCGGCGGGATGTTGTCGATGTTATAGTCGGCAGCCTTGTAGCCTTGGATGGATCCGTCGGCGTTGACGTGCGAGCCAACGGCGCGCGTGCCGAACTGGATGTAGGACCGCTCGCCCGTCGCCTCCCCGAGTCGCACCAGCCCAAGTGCGAGCACCCCGGGCGAATAATCCCAGCGCGCCCGCGGGTTGGTGCCACCGGACTCATAGGAGGTGCCGAGGCGCTTCATCTCGGAATCCGCCAGGCGGCGCGACCATTCGAGCGGGGTGGCGCCGTCGAACTTGGCGGCTTCCGCCGCCGCGGCCTGGGTGCCGACCAGCGGAAGCATCAAACCGGCAAGCATTACGAAACCGACCGAAACGCCATGGAAAACGTTTTTCATGGGATATATTGATTGGGGGTCGGGGATAACGGATTGGCCGGTAGGGGCGGTTGCCCTCAACCGCCCTGCGTGCGGGAAGGGCGGTTGAGGGCAACCGCCCCTACCTCATTTACCGTGTGTCTGAATATGGTGGAAGTCATGCTCACGGTCCGACCAGCCGCCGGACTTCGCTCCCGGCGAGGAGGAAGGCGCCGACACCGTACGGCTCGGTGGCATTCTCGTCAAAAGTGACCGGGGTGAAGCCGACCGGTTGCACGTGCGTGAGCTTGCCGTCGGGCTGGACAAATTCCACCAGCGCGTGCCAGGCCTTCAGGGCCGCAGGAGCATAGGGTTCGCGCGGCAGCACGCCCTCGTTCACCCCCCAAGCGAGGGCGTAGCAAAAAAATCCCGAGCCGCTGGATTCCTTCATGGGATAAGCGGCCGGATCCAGCAGGCTGGCGCGCCAGAGCCCATCGGCCTGCTGGCAGGTGATCACCTTCGCCGCCATTTCGCGGAACTGCTGGACAAAGCGCGCCCGGGAGGGATGGTCGGCGGGCAGCACCTGCAGCACCCGCACCAGTCCGGCCAGCACCCAGCCGTTGCCCCGGCCCCAGAATATCTTGGCCCCGTTTTTCTCGCGTTGGTTGAAAATAGTACTGTCCCGAAAATAGAGATGCTCGGTCTGGTCGTAGAGATAATCCGAGGCGACCCACCATTTCTGCACCGCGAATTCAAGGTAGGCGGGGTTGCCGGTCACCTGCGAGAGCCGGGCCCAGGCGGGCGGGGCCATGAACAGAGCATCGCACCAGGACCAGCGGTCCGTGTGGCCGGGATTCTTCACCTTGTCGAAGGCGAGGTTGTCATCCTTGGGGTGCGCCAGAATGAAATCGAAGCGCACCCGCATCGGCGCGATCATCTGCGGGTCGCGGGATTGCGCGAAGAGCTCCGCATAGGTCTGGCCGACCGCGTGGTCGTCGGCGTGGTAGGGCCGCGGACCGAGCTGCCAGTGGCTGCTCTCGCCCATTTTCCGCATCGCATCATAAAAGCGCGGACTGGCCGAATCCCGGGCCAGGGCCATGACGCCGGAATAAAAGGCGGCATTGTGCCACTCGAGCGGCTTCCACTTGGCGGGATGCGCCAGCTGCCAGTCGGCGACGCGCTCCATCAGGGCGGTGATTTCCCCCGGGGCCATCTCCGCCCTTAATCCGGGCGTCAGCAAAGTCGCGCACGCTACGGCGAGCCAGGCGCAGCGCTGGAGGGCCCGCGTCCCTGCGGGCCGCGGCTCGCCGGGACGCGGGCCCTCCACATTAATATCGCGGGAATAGCCGGGTGGCGTGCGGAAAAGCCGGAGGCATTGAAAGCTCATGGGCTGCTGAGCGTGACTTGCACCGGCGAGGCCGCACGTGCCGCGCACGCGGCGACGTAATCATTCCACGCCTGCTGCGTCGTGAACTCGCCGGCCTTGGACCAGCCGGCGCCGGCATAATAACGGAGGGGCTGGCCGGCGGCGGTTTTCGCGAGGAGCAAATGGTTGCGGTCATCCTCGGCGAAGCCCTGGAACCCGGCCGGCACGAAGACCGCCGTGCCCAGCGCTCCATTGGTTTTCTGGACGACCCATTGTGTGAACGATCCGTTCGCCGGGTTGGGGGTCAGGGCAATCTGCGCCTCCTGGCCCTTGTCCGCGGGTGTCTTGTTCAAGCCGATGCCGACGATGATTTCCTTCGCCCCGGTCACCGTGAAGGTGCTCTCGATCTGGTCCAGGTTGTGGCCGGCATCGACCGTGAAGCGCTTGACCTCGGAAACGAACACGCCGTTGGCCGCCCACGTCTCGTAGGTGAGCTCAAAGATCGCGCGGATCGGGCCGTTGGCGATGACCTTCCAGGTCTTGTAGTTCCGGCCGACATGCAACTGCTTGCCGTCCCACACGCCGGTGCCGCCGCAGCCGCGCGAGAGGCCGACCTGGTACATGTCCATGCCCTCGCCCTCGTCCTTGTGATAGTGGTCGTGCCCCTTGTTGTACCAGCGATCGACGATCGGGTAGCTGACGCGCTTGCACCAGACGTCGAGGCCGCTGGTCACGAGCACCTCCTTGTTGACCCCCGCCTCGGCCGGGGCGGCCAGCGCCGGACCGTAGGTGCGGTGGCCGATCTTGTCATTTTCCCAGCCAAAATCATCCAGCCGCTCCGGCACATAACGGGCAAAGGCCTGCGCGGGGAAGACCGGCGCGACGGTCTCGATTTTTTCGACGGTGAAGGTGGCGGACTTTTCCCCGGCGGCGAAGTCGTGCTGGAAGATCAGCTCCCCGTAGGCGACACCCTTGCCCTCCGGGTCCTTGGCCTGGGGCAGCACGTTGGTGACCTGATACGGCAGAATGTGGCCCGCGGCATCCTTGACCGCGATCCGCTGGAGCATGACGCCGGGCAGCGCCTTGTTCACCTCGACCCACGGCACGGTGATGGTCTCGGCCGGGCGGGCGGCGGCGAGGCTGTGCGTGACGGTGATCCTGAGCGGCTCGGCGGCTGAAACGGCCAGTGTCGCGAAGGCGGCGAAGAGAAGGCTGAATAGGGTTTTCATGGGCCGATGGAGGTGGAGCCTGATTCTGTAGCGGCGGTTTATGACCGCCGACGAATGTGATCGGCGGTCATAGACCGCCGCTACAGATATTGCAGTTCGAGGAAATCATGCTCACCGCGCCAGCCAGCCGCCATCGACCGCGACGGTGTAACCGTTGACGTAGTCGGAGGCCGGGGAGGCGAGGAAGACCACGGCGCCGCGCAAATCCTCCGGCGTGCCCCAGCGACCGGCGGGGATGCGGGCGAGGATCGAGGCGCTGCGGTCGGCGTCGGCGCGGAGCGGCGCCGTGTTGTCGGTCGCCATGTAGCCGGGGGCGATGGCATTGCAATTGATGCCCTTGCCGCCCAGCTCGCTGGCGATCAGGCGGGTGAGTCCCTGTACCGCGCTCTTCGAGGCGGTGTAGGACGGCACGCGGATGCCGCCCTGGAAGGACAGCATCGAGGCAATGTTGATGATCTTCGCCTTGCCCTGGCGGGCCAGCGCCTCGCGCACGAAAGCCTGGCTGAGAAAAAAGACCGCATCGATGTTGATGCCCATGACGTCGTCCCAGTCCTTCTCGGTGAACTTCTCAAAATCCTCGCGCCGGATGATGCCCGCGCAGTTCACGAGGATGTCGAGCGAGGCAAAGCTCTGCTTCGCGGTTGCCATCATCGCGGGGATGGAGGCCCGGTCGCCAAGATTGGCGGCGATGGTCACGCACTTCCGGCCGAGCGCCTCGACCTGTTGCTTGGTGTCGTCCGCGGCGAGGATGTCGACGGCAACGATGTCGGCACCGGCGTCGGCGAGGGCGAGCGCCATGCCCTGACCGAGGCCGCGGGCGGCACCCGTGACCAGGGCGGTCTTTCCGTTCAGTTTAAAGCTGTCGAGGATCGTGCTCATAAGCAGGGGGTAGGCAGGGAGGGAGGGGACCGAATCGAATGAGTCCAAATGCAGAAATGTCATCCTGAGCGCAGCGAAGGATCCAGACCCGCGCGCGTGACGTCGCCGCTAGCATGGATGCTTCGCTGCGCTCAGAATGACAAGTTTCGGACATAAATTGAGTTTGAAAACGCGACCTATAAAAGGCTCGCGATCGGCGCCGGGTCCATGTCGGCAAACTCCTGGTTTTCGCCGCCCATGCCCCAGACGAAGCTATAGGAGGCGGTGCCGACGCCGCTGTGGATGGACCAGGGCGGGGAGAGGACCGCGTCGAGATCGCGCACCACGAGATGGCGGGTGGCCGTGGGCTGGCCCATGAAATGAAACACGGCCTGCGACGGGGGCACGTTGAAATAACAGTACACCTCGGAACGGCGCAGGTGGGTGTGCGGCGGCATCGTGTTCCAGACGCTGCCGGGCTCGAGCCGGGTGAAGCCCATGACCAGCTGGCAGGTCGGAAACGCGCCGGGGTGGAAATACTTGAAGATTGTCCGGTCGTTCGCCGAGGCGGCGGCCCCGAGCCGGGTGGGTGTGGC
>JBAXWQ010000193.1:0-6581 GCA_037128315.1 Opitutia bacterium
ATTCCACCCGCCCGGCGTCCAACCAGAAGGCGGTGGTGGGGGCGATCGACATCCTGCGCACGACGTACTTCAACAAATCGTCCCAGTATGTCAGCGGGCTCGATTTCGACCTGACTTACCGTTTCCCCAAGACGGCGCTGGGGAATTTCACCTTCAACACCACGTGGACCAAGTTGATTGATTTCCATGCGTACAATGCCGCGGGGGCGTCGCGGACCGAACTGCTGTGGACCAACTCCGCCTCCGTCGGCGGGGCGACCCCCAAGTGGCGCGGCGGCGCTTCACTGACCTGGCGGCGCCAGGCCTGGACCGCGGGCTTCTCCGCCTACTACATCGGCGATTACAGTGACAGCGGTGCGACGACCACCCAGACGATCGCCGAGTCGCTCGGCTCGCCGAAGTACATCGTGCCGGTGTTCACCAACGGCTCCACGGTCTACCGCTACCGGGTGAATGACTCGATCAGCTACAACGCGAGCGTCTCGTACAATCTCCACACCAAGAACAAGTGGACGAACGACATGACCATCCGCGTGGGCGTGGTCAACCTCTTCAACGCGCAGCCGCCGCTCTCCAGCGACTCGCGCGGTTACGACCCCGCGGTCTACAACCTGATGGCCCGCGGCCAGTCCTGGTCCCTCCAGCTCACCAAGAAGCTGTAATTTGCCGGCCCACAACACCGGTTGGCTGCCAACCGGGATCGCGGCATCGCCCGAACGCGGGGCGATGCCGAAGCCGGGCCTCGAACCCGACAGGCAAGGACGCCTGTCGCTACGCAATAATCTGAATTCAGGAAACAGCTGACCCCAGCGATTCCCGCCCATGTCCGAATCTCCGCCGCCGCGCCCCTCGACCGAAGCTGGCCTCACCGCCAGCAAGCGCTTGCTGGCGACCTGCGTGCTGCTCGTCGCGGGCGCCAGCTTTTTGGCCTCCCAGATCCAGAGTTCGTGGGGGCGGGTGCAGGTCATGGACCTCAAGATCCCGACGCAGAACGGGCAGTGGCTGGTGGCGGACCTCTTCCGTCCGCGGGCGGTGACGCACGAGCATCCGGCCCCGCTCGTCGTCGTGGTCCCGGGCTTCCAGCGTTCCAAGGAAGCGCTGGGCAACATCTCCCTCGAGCTGGCGCGCCGCGGCTTCGTGGTGATCGCGATCGATCCTTACGCGCAGGGCGGCTCAAGTTCCTCCACCAACCCGCAGTCGGCGACCACGGAGGGCTACGGCTTGTTCGCCGTGGTGGATTATGCGGCCAACACCGGCAACCTGGACTACATAGATAAAACCAAAATCGGGGCCACGGGCCACTCGGCCGGCGGCAATGCCGTGCTGCAGGGGGCCAGTTATTTTGGACAGGAAGCCGCCCAGTCGGGCCGGCCGAGCAAGCTGCATTCGGTCTTTGTTTCCGGTTATGCGCTGTCCCTCACCGCCAAGGTGCTGAAAAATGTGCGCTCCAACGTCGGGCTCAGCTATGCCTTCTACGATGAGGGCGCCTATCGCAATGAATTGAAAAACGGTGATATGCGTCGGGCGCCCGAGGCGCTGCGGCTCGTCAATTCCCCGGCGGGCCGCGGGGGAGCGCCCGTGACGGAAGTCCAAATCGACCGCTACTATGGCGACGGGGAGGCGCGCAGTCTTCGGGTGATCCACAACGAACGGATCATCCATCCGTTCCAGCCCTATAGTGTTGAGGCGACGGCGAACCAGATCGAGTATTTCGAAAAGGTCTTCGGTCAGGCGGGCGCGCTTTCCAGCCGCTCGCAGGTTTGGTTTTGGAAGGAACTATGCACCCTGGTCTCGCTCGTGGCCGCCTTCGTCGCCCTGGTGCCGCTGGCGCATCTCCTGCTGGTCAACGTGGCGTATTTCCAAGGCCTGGTGCATCCACTGCCGGCGCCCCAGGCCCGGCCGCAGGGGCGGGGCCGGATCCTGTTCTGGAGCCTGATCATCGCGGGCGCCGTGGTGGCCTGTTTTTCCTACATTCCCATGACGGAGCTTTCCCAAAAACTTTTCGTGGCGGCGTCCGGCCGGGAGCAGACGTGGTTTTTCCCGCAGCGGATGAACAACGGCGTCATGCTCTGGGCCCTGCTCAACGGCCTCGTGGGCTTTCTCCTGTTTTATGTGGGCTATCGGGCGCATGGCCGGAGCAATGGCGCCGGGCCCGCCCTGTGGGGCACCGCGATCTCGGGTCGCGAATTGGCGCGGACCGGCCTGCTCGCCCTGACCCTGGCCTCCGCCTTTTTCGGGTACCTCTTCACGATCTACTATTTCCTGCATGTGGACTACCGCTTTGTCTTCATCGGCGTGCGCGTCTTCCAGCCGGCGATTCTGGTTTTGCTGCTGCTGTATGCCCCGGTCTTTTTCGTCTTCTTCCTGTCCAATTCACTCCGGGTCAACGGCGCGCTGCGGCTGGCCGGCCAGCCCGAGTGGCGCAGCCTGCTGGTGGCGGGCCTGGCCAACTCCCTCGGCCTCCTGCTCATCGTGGTCGTGCAGTACCTGAACTTCGCCATCACCGGCACCGTCTATTGGACCGATGGCTGGCTCTACATCAACCTGCTCTTCGCCGTGGTGCCGATCATGTTCGTGCTGCCGTATTTCAACCGCTACTTTTTCCGCCTGACCGGCCGGATCTACCTGGGGCCCGTGACCATGTGCCTGGTGTTCATCACGATTCTGCTGTCGAACACCGTCTGCTACACGCCGCTGTGATGAAGCCCGTGATTCTGAGCAGACTTTCTCGGTCCGTAGCGACAGGCGTCCCTGCCTGTCGTTCCCCGAATCCACAGGCAGAGGCGCCTGTGGCTACTTGCGGAAACGCAACACCGGTCATGATTCATATTGTCCGATCTGGAATCCTTACCCGTTACTTTACTGCGGCACTTTTCATACTGGCCGGCGCGGCTGCCTGGGCCGACGTTCCCGTGCGCGTCGAGCCCGTTCCGGCCCCGCATGGCATGGTCGTCGCCGGCCATCCCCAGGCGGCGGCGATCGGGGTGGCAACGCTCCAGGCCGGCGGCAATGCGATCGATGCCGCTGTGGCCGTTTCCCTCGCGCTCGGGGTGGCCGAGCCCTACGGCTCCGGTCTCGGCGGCAAGCTCATGTTGCTCTATTATGACGCGGCGACGGGCCGCACCTATGCCTTGGATGCGATGGATGCCGCCGGTTCGCTGGACGTCGCGGCCTACCGGCGCCGACCCGAGGAGGAACACAGTTATGGCTACGGGTCGGTCTGTGTGCCGGGCCTGGCGGCGGGGCTCTGGACCGCGCACCAGAAATGGGGCCAACGGCCGTGGGCCGAGGCCGTGGCTCCTGCCATCCGGCTCGCCCGCGAGGGATTCGAGATCCTGCCCAAGACGCGCGATTTCTTTGCCGAGCAGGAAAAAAAGCTGCGCCGCGGCGATGCCGAGATCGCGCGGCTCTACCTGCCCGCCGGCGCCCTGCCGGTGGTCGGGACCCGCCTGGCCAATACGGATCTGGCGCACACGCTCGAATTGCTGGCGCAACACGGCCGCGATGGCTTTTACCGCGGGCCGGTGGCCGAGGCGATGGTTGCAGCGGCGCAACAGGGCGGGGGGGCGCTGACGCTTGACGACCTGGCGCACTACGAGCCCCGGTTGGTTGAGCCCATCGGCATCGATTTCCGCGGCTACCATCTGCTGGCCGGTCCGCCCCCGGCCAGCGGGGCGCCGCTGTTTCTCACCATCATGAAGGCCCTGGAAGATGAGACCTTTGCGGGCGGGCCCCTGCGGGCGGCGGCCAACCTCGACAAGATCGGCCGGGTCTGGCGCGTGGTACAGCCCCTCGTGCAGAACGGCATCGGCGACGCGCCCGCGGCGGTGTTCAATTTCGAAAAACTGGTGGCGCCGGATTCGATCGCGGCGATCCGCGCCCAGGCGCAGGCGACGACCCCGCCCGCCGTGAAAGCCGCCTGGCGGGACGACAGCGGATCTTCGGAGAGCGCCATGGCGGCCACCACCCATTTTCTCGTGGCGGACGCAGCCGGCAACATCGTGTGCGCCACGCAGTCGCAGAGCCTGCATTTTGGCGCCGGGGTGGTGCCCCCCGGCACCGGCGTGGTGCTCAACGACTCGATGAGCAATTTCAACTTCACCGATCCGGGCAGCATCAACTACGTCGCGCCGGGCAAGCGCCCGCGCAGCACGATTTCACCCACGATCGTCTTCCGCGCCGGCCGGCCGGTCTTCGCGATCGGCATCCCCGGCGCGGCGCGGATCCCGACGGCGATGCTGCAGGCCCTGCTCGACCGGCTGGCGCTGAACCGGTCGCTCGCGGAGGCGATCGGTGACACGCGCTTCCATTTCGACCGGAACTGGCGGCGGGATGACGAGGAATCCATCCAGGCGGAGAATTCCTTTCCCGCCGGCGAGGCCCTGGCCCTGCGCGGGCTCGGTTGGAAAGTGGAGCTGGCGGAACCCCCCGGCACCGGCCGAGTTTTCGGTGGCATCAACGCGATCGAGTTGAATCCCGGTGGCTACACGGGCTACGCCGATCCCCGCCGCACGAACTTAGCCGTCGGGTACTAAACAGGGTCCCGTCGCGTCTGGTTCCTTCGCGGTGCGGGCATTCCAAGCGTCGGGGCCGGGGCAAGGTACGGGTCGAAGGACCCTGGGATGACGCTTGCCCGCGATCAAAAAGATGCTCCTGCTCCAAGACCATGACCTCCTTCGCGCTCACTCGGCCCATCGTCGGCGTGTTGTTTCTCGGTGTTGCGACCTGGCTTCACGCCCAGGTCAGCCCGGGGGTGGAGGAGCGCCTCAAGGCGCTGGAGCAGCAGGTGCAGGGGCTGGCCCGCGAAAATGCGGACCTAAAAAAACAGCTGGGCTGGCATGAGACCACGGCCCCGGCCCTCGCCACAGCGGGGGGCAAGGAAGTCAAACTTACCGTGGGCGGATTTCTGCAGGGCCAGGCGGAATTCGGCGGGGCGCCGGACCCGCGCTGGAACGCGGTGCATGACCGGTTTTTCTTTCGCCGGGCCCGCCTCTATGTCGCGGGCAGCTTTGCCGAGGCTTTCGATTTCAAGGCGGAACTCGACCTGCAGGGCAACACCCTGGGCGCGGCCACCGGCCAGCTGACGCGCGCCAATGAGATCTTCATCAACTGGCATAAATATGCCGAGTTTAACCTCAAGTTTGGCCAGCTGAAACCCGCCTTTGGCGCCGAGGCCCTGCTCAGTGACACCAAGATGGTGACCATCGAACGAGCCCTGTCGAATGATCGCTTGTCCGACGGTCGGCAACTGGGCCTCAGCGCAGCGGGAGACTTTTTCGGTAAAAAGCTCAGCTATCTGGCGGTGGTGGGCAACGGCAATGGCTCCAACGTCAGTGCCAATGACAACGACAAATTCCAGAAATCCCTCCGTCTGGTCTTCACGCCGGTGGCCACGGCGAAGGACCGGGTGGTCGTCGGGGCCGACGGCTTGTGGAGCGAGGACGCGGGCATTGCGAAGCCTGATCTCGGCCTGCCCGGCAACCTGATCACGGGTTCGCGCACCATGGGTGGATTGGATGCGCAATGGACGCACGGCCCGTTGGAGCTAAGCACGGAATGGTTGCGCGGCACCTTTCGGCCGGCCAATGGCCTGCCCGTTTCGCATTTTACGGCGGAGGGCGCGCAGGTGACGGTGGCGTACTTCCTCGTCCCCGCCAAACTGCAGGCGGTCGTGCGGGAGGAGTGGCTCGATCCGAACACGGACATCGGCGGCAACACCCTGCGCACCCTGACGCTCGGGCTGAACTATTACCTGAAGGGCGACGACATCAAATTCATGCTCAATTACCTGAAGGGTGATGGGCCCGGCTCGACCACCAGCCGGGATCGCTTGCTGACACGCGTGCAACTGATCTTTTGAGGCGGGGGCGTCCCGGGCCCCCGGTCAATGCACCGGCTGAATAAACATTCAGTTGCCGTTCATCTCCCCTTCAGTCCCTCAGGCGAGGATGGTTGCTCGATGATGGCGATGTCTCCTAGCCCCAAGGCGAAAGGCCCGGCCGGCTCACTTAAAATGCTGCGCGACCTTCCAGCCCGCGTAGACGCCCAGCACGCTGCCGACGCCGCTGAGGAGGAAAGACCAGAGGAAGCTCAGGCCCAAGGCATCGCCGGCATACCCGAAGGCAAAGCCACCGACGGTGGTGCCGACGAAAATGCAGAGCTTGACCATGGTGCGGCAGTTTGCCGCGGCGGATCCGCAGCGCCATCCCTAATGCAGCCGGCAAGCGCAGTTCATGGCCGCGGCGCGCCCGCCTTTCCCGTTTACTCGTGCCCGCCACCCGTCTAATTCTATACCATGAAGCACAATTCCAAGCCCCTGACGAACAATCCCCACCTGATCCAGTGGGTGAAGAAAATGGAAGCGCTCTGCCAGCCGGCGGACATCCACTGGGTGGACGGCACGCAGGAGGAGTATGACCACCTCTGCGCCCAGCTGGTGACCAACGGCACCTTCACCAAGCTCAACCAGCACAAGTGGCCGGGTTGCTACTATGCGCGCTCCGACGCCAACGATGTGGCCCGCGTCGAGGACCGCACCTACATCTGCAGCCAGTCCAAGGACGCCGCCGGCCCGACCAACA
>JBAXWQ010000194.1:0-6570 GCA_037128315.1 Opitutia bacterium
ATTGGGGTATGCACTTGACGTAAGCTGGCGGGTTTCGCCCCAGTAGCGGAAGCCGTATCCGCGTGCGCAGGAGGCCTGGTTCCCTCGGAACAGACAGCGCAGGTCGCCATACGAAATCAGCGGGAAACCACTGCCTTATTCTGATACAAGTATAACCAGCGTATTGTTTAACGTAAATAAGATTAATATTACATGAGTTTTATCCCTTTTCGGGGTAAAAGGCTTGTATTTTTAATCTCTATGTTGTTATTATGGTTTGAAGCCATAGCCTGTGACGCATGAAAAATAACCAACGAACTCTCAGCCGAAACGAAGCCACGGTCGTTCTGTCGCTCCGAGAGCAGGGGCGCGATACTGTGCGCGCGGCAGACGTGATCGAACTGATGGGCGCTGAGCGATCAGCGCGGAAGGTGATCCATAGCCTGCTCCGCAAGGGTTGGCTCATGAGGCTGACCCCTGGGCACTACCTTTTTCTCCCGCCGGAGCGCGGGCCTGAAAATCTGGGTGAAAACAACGCCATCGCGATCGCTTCCGCCGTGACCGCCCCATGTTACGTCGGTTGGTGGGCCGCGGCTTCTTACCACGGGTTCACAACCCAGAAGCCTGCGTCCGTTGCAGTGGCGGCCCGTCGGGACATGCCGGTTCGTGTGATCGAGGGCACCGAGATCCGCTTTATCCATGTGGCGTCACGCAAATTTTTTGGTTACAAGCCCTACGATGTCTATGGCCGGTCGGCGACGATTTCGACGCCGGCCAAGACAGTGGTTGACTGCCTCGACCGTCCCGCACTGGCCGGCGGCCCAACCGAGGTGGTGCGGATAGTCTACGGGGCTTCGGTTGACACCTCAGCAGACGAAGTGGCGGACGCGGCCCTGCGAATGAAGTCCACTTCGTTGGTCCAGCGCCTCGGGTTCGTGATGGACCTAGTTGGGTGGAATCCCTCTCCGTCCGCACGCGCAGAATTGAAGTCCGCAATCGCACCATCTGCCCGAAGTGTGTTCGGCCAAGAGGCCCCGGGACGGGGCGACATCGGATACGTTGCCGAGTGGGGCCTGTTTGTCCGCGCGAGCCGTTCGACCCTATTGGCCGACGTGCCCCGCTCAGTCGAAAGGATTGCGGGCTGATGCTCACGATTGCGCAATTGCGGCAGGCTGCAGCCCAGTCCGGCGCTCGCGACATCTCGTTCGTCGAGATTGACGTGATGCTGACGCACCTGCTCCAGCTTTTTCACGAGAGAAACCTCACCGCGCAAGTGGCGTTCAAGGGTGGAACCTATTTGCGGAAGATGGTGTTTGGCCCCAGAGGACGCCTATCGACCGATCTCGACTTCACATGCCGCACAGACATCTCGCGCGACGACCTGGCCCTGGCGCTGATGGAGGCGCTGGCTGAGCCCTATCATGGACTGTCGTTCCATTTTGACCGGAGCAAGGACTGGTATCAGACGGATGACGGCTGTGCTGCGAATCCGATTCTGCGACACGCCGGCAACCCCAAGGGAGTGAAGCTAAAGGTCCAGATCAGCACACGGGAGCGACCGATCATGCCGGTAGTAGCCAGCTCGCAGGTTGACCAGGGCTACTTCCGATATCTGGCGTTCACCCCGGCAGCCATCCCTAGCCTCGCCCTTGAGGAAGTGGTGGCCGAGAAGATTCGGGCCGCCAGCCAACGCTCCAAAATCCGCGACCTTTACGATCTGTCCGAGGTATCGCAGCGACCGCTCCGAAAGGAGCTGATCCGTTCCCTGGCGGTGCTCAAGCTGTGGAGCAGTCGCGGACCAGGGTTGGACCTTGCACGGCTCTTGGCAAGAATCCGGTCTCGGCGCGGCTACGACATGGCGGACCTACGGAACCTTCTCCGTCGCGACCAGCATCCGGACCTCGATGGGATGATCGGCCGAGTGGTCGCAAACTTTCAGTTCCTCGGCCAGATGACCGATGTAGAGCGAGTCTTGGCGGCGGATCGTTTGCAGCGCCAACGCGCCTTGTCGGATACTTTGGCCGCGGGGCTGACGGAGGCCTGATTCAGGTTTGGCCCGAATGTCGACCGGCAACGCAACCATCCGTCGACGCCGGCTCAGGGGGCGGTAAGTCGTGAAATTCGCGCGCACGGAAGCAACAACGGAGCGATGCCCCGATGCCAGGGGCCGCGATTTCGAGCTGCTTACGTCAAGTGCATACCCCATTAAAACAAAGCACCCTCCGCAGAGGGTGCTTTGACTAGAGTGGTGGACCCTAACGGGTTCGAACCGTTGACCTCCTCAATGCCATTGAGGCGCTCTACCAACTGAGCTAAGAGCCCGTAACTGAACTAAAGAAGGGCTTAAAAGTAAGTTTTGGCACCGGAATGCAAGGACTTTTTATCCTTCATCCTTCATCTTGAATGTGACGGTCCAGGTATCGGCCTTGCCATGTGGCGTGGGCCCGATGGATCGCACCTTGCGGAAGGCTTGCAGCACCGACTCGTCGAACTCGCGATTGCCCGAGGATTTCGAGATGCGGGGGTTCAAAATCGAGCCGCTGGCGGTGATATCAAAGGTCACCTTCGCCTCAAGCTGATCGCTGACGCCTGGCGGGGGTTCGTGGGCCTCTTTCAGTGCGTTCAGGAGGAACGATATATAGGTATTCAGCTCGCTTTGCTCCTCCCGGGTCATGGCCTTGCCTCCCCCGCCCCCCTTCGTATTCGCCGTCGAGCCCCCGCGGACGCCATTGGCGATGCCCTGGGCATCGACCCGGGGCACGTTCGTGGCCTTCTGATTGGTCGACGGCGGTGCCGGCTTGGGTGTGGGATGGGACTTCAAATACTGCTGATAGGACATCTTTTCACTGCGCTTGAGCTGCTTGGCGATGGAGACATCCGGCTTGGCCTTGGGAGGAACCACTTCGCGGGCCTCCGGCGGTGTCGGCTTGGCCACCTCCGGCTCCGGCATCGGCAAGGGTGGAGTCGCTACCTTGGGTACATCCAGTTTGACGGCGTTCGGCGTGTTGCCCAGCGCCGGGGCGACCAATTGCTCCGGTGCCGTGGGCGGTCCGGCGACCAGCTCGAATATCACCGGCGGCTTGTCCTGCTGCGCGACGTAAACCGTGGTGACGAAGATCACCGCCGCGACGAAGGCGTGGATGCTCAGCGAAACGAAAATCGAACTGGGCGAATTGGCGCGCATCGCATCACTTGGCGTCGGTATCGAAAGTGATCTTGGTCAGGTTGTTTTTCTTGATCTCGTCCATCACGCGGACGACCTGCTGCCACTGGAGGCTGAGGTCGGCCCGGATGCGGATGACGGGTTGCTTGGGCTTGGCCGAGAGCGCCGCGAGATTGCTGGCGAGTTCGGGAAAGTTGACCCGCTTCGAGCCAAAGTAGAAGTTACCCGACTTGTCGATGGAGACAGATTGAAATTCGGTGTCTTTCGGCACGTCCTGCGCCTTCTTGCCCTCCACCGGAAGGTTGATGGGAATCGTCTGCTCCGACTGGATCAGCGGCGTGGTGATCATGAAAATGATCAGCAACGTGAACCCTAGGTCCACCATGTTGGTGACGTTCAGCTCCGCGACGGGATGGAGGTTCCGGGGCCTGCGAAATATTCTCGCCATGGTCGTACCTTACTTGGCCTCCAGTTCGATGCGATCCGCGAGGTTGCTCGCGTAGTTTTCCAGCTCCGTGATCATGGTCTTGGCATGCCCTAGCAGGATGTTGTAGCCAAAGACGGACGGGATCGCCACGACGAGGCCTGAAATGGTGGTGAGCAAGGCCGCGGAAACACCGGGGGCGAGCGTCTGGATGCTGGCGCTCTGCATCACGGACACCGCGCTGAACGCCTCCATGATGCCCCACACCGTGCCGAACAAACCCATAAAGGGGGCACCGGAAACGAGCGAGGCCAAGATGATCATACTCGACTCATAACGCAGCGACTGGCGGGCCAGGGCGCGTTGGATGGCATTCTCGGCGTGCTCCAGGCGCGAACGCATCTGGTCGTCACCTTTCTCCTTTCCGATGGCCGCGGCACGCCAGTAGGCCTCCAGCGCGTCGGCCAGCAAATCCGCGTAGGGAATGTCGCGACGGTTGCGCAGGTTTTCCGGCAGGTCCAGGATGTGTTTTTCCTGCCCGAGCTTGCGCTCAAACAACAGGTTCAATTCCCGCAGCTTCTTCAGCTCGGAGTATTTGCCGAGCATGACCGCCCATGCAAATATGCTGAAGACGGCGAGCAGCGCGATGACCGCCTGACCAACCGGGTCGGTGGTCAGGAAAACGTGCCAGACGTTGATGGTGGAGGCGGCGAACTGGGCGGGAAAAAGGCTGGGCATGCGGCTGGAGTGTTGAAGTGTTTGCGCAGGTCAATCAATGGAAATTCTGAAAGTGTTATTGTTCCCGGCCGGTCGCCGGGCCGGAGGGCTTGCCGGCACCGACCCCGCCAGGTTTCACAATTGGCAGGAGGCCGGCTAAATCTGGTTGCGCGCCCGGGCCAACCTTTGTTCGGTGGTGGCAACCCGCTTCATGTCCATCCCCTCCCAATCCGCCGGCAAACTCATTACCTTCGAAGGCTCGGAAGGGAGTGGAAAATCCACCCAGATCACCCGGCTGGCGGCGCACCTGGTCCGGGGAGGCCATGAGGTGGTCACGACCCGTGAACCCGGCGGGACCGAGATTGGGGACCAGATCCGCAATATCATCGTGCACAACTCCAGGGGCGATGAGATGTGTCCGGAAGCCGAGCTCCTCTTGTTTACCGCCGCCCGGGCCCAGTTGGTGCGCCAGGTGATTGCCCCGGCCCTGACCCGCGGCGCCATGGTCCTGAGTGATCGTTACCTTGACTCGACCACAGTCTATCAGGGCATGGCGCGCAATCTCGCCCCCGGGCCGGTTGGGGCAATCAATGGCTTTGCCGTCGGGGCCGTCATGCCCGATCTCACCATTGTAATCGATGTGCCGACCGCGGTGAGCCTCGCCCGCATCCGCCAGCGAGCCACCGGCCTGCCCGACCGCATGGAGCGGGAAAGCTTGTCCTTCTTCACCAAGGTGCGCGACGGCTACCTGCAACTGGCGCAGGATTGTCCCACGCGGGTGATCGTGGTCGACGGCACCCTCACGCCCGACGCCATCGAGGCCAAAATCTGGCATGAGGTGCAGCAGCGACTCGGATGAACACATCTTGTCATCGCGAGAACCGTGCAGCCGGGCGTGGCGATCCAGTGGTCTGCGGCTGGATTGCTTCGTCTCCCGCCACGGCGGGATCCTCGCAATGACAAACCTGAAATAACCATGTCCACCTCCCCCCTGCCCTGGCCCGCTGATCTCGCCGGCACCCCGACTGTCGCGGTGCTGGAACGAGCCATCGATCGCCAGCGTCTGGCACACAGCCTGTTGCTGCACGGCGAAAATCTGGGGACGCTCGCCCTCGTGGCCCACGCCATCGCGGACCGCCTGCTGAACGACCCACGCCAACCCAGCCAGCATTTCCCACCCAAGCAGCACCCCGATTTCCACGCTTTGCGACCGGCGGGCAAGATGCGCCAGATCGGCGTCGATCCCACCCGTGAGCTGATCAGCAAAATGCAGGTCTCCTGCACCGTCGCGAACCGCAAGGTCGCCGTCGTCTACGAGGCCGACCGCATGAACATTCAGGCGGCCAACGTCTTTCTCAAAACCCTCGAGGAACCGACGGCCAGCAGCATCATTTTACTGCTCACCACCCGCCCCTATGCCCTGCTGCCGACCATCCGCAGCCGTTGCCTGCATTTCCGGTTCACCGATTCCGGGAGCGAGGCCCTGGTGGACGCCGATGACACCACCCGCGAGCAGTGGAAATCCGCCCGCGCGGACTATGCGGCCTGGCTCGCGCAACTGGCCGAGGGCAAGCTCGACAAGCGGGCGATCGCCAACCAGCTGATGGAAGTGTACGGACTGGTCACCCGCTTCAATGCCGTGCTGGCCGCCGCCACGGAAACCATCTGGAAGACCCAGAAGGCCAAGCTGCCGGAGGATCTCGACGAGGACGAAGAGGTTGCCATTGAGACCGGCATCGCCAACGGCATCCGCCAAAAGCTCTTTGTGGAGATCGAGCACGCCACCCGGGCCTTTGCCGAGTCTCGCCTGCAAACCGGCGATGACTCCGTGCGTCGCCCCCTCACCGCCGCGATCGAAAAACTTGAGTACAATGCCGGCCTGCTGCGCGTGAATTTCAACGAGGCGGCGGCGTTTGAGGATTTCCTGCTGTCGTCACTGCGTCTCTGGTCGAAGCGCTGACCTCGCGCTTGGATTGCGTGAAGGGCGGCCACTTGCCCGGCCGGCCATTTGTGGAGGGCCCGCGTCTCGGCGGGCCGGCTCGCGGGGACGCGAGCCCTCCCGAGAATCATCATCCACCCACCACCAGCCGCACCAACTCTTCCCGTCGGTCCATATGCGGATTATGCCCGGAGTCAGCAATCACCGCCAGGCGGGCTGCCGGAAATGAGCGATGGATCAGGGCCTGGTCCGAGGCTTGCACGTAGGGGGAAAGTCCACCGGCAATGAATAGCGCGGGCCCGGCATAGTGGTCATTGGCTTCAAGGCTGTTGCTTTCCAGCACGGGCA